>NZ_SSDN01000057.1:0-36475 GCF_004794355.1 Microbacterium sp. K36
GCTGCGGCACCGTGCGCAGCGGGTCCTCGTGATCGGGGCGTCCGGCGGCGTGGGGACCTTCGCCGTGCAGCTCGCGGCGCTCCGCGGGGCCGAGGTCTGGGCGACGTGCGGCGCGCGCAGCGCCCTGCTGCTGGAGCGCCTCGGAGCCGTGCGCACGCTCGACCACCGCACGTCTCCGCTCACGCACCTGCCCTCCTCCCGGTTTGACGCCGTCATCGACATCGCGGGAGGGGTGCCGATCCGTGAGCTCCAGCGCCTGGTCCGTCCGGGTGGCCGCGTGGTGCTCGTGACCGGCGACGGCGGACGGGTGCTCGGTCCGGTGCCGCGGATGATCCGCGCCGCCGTGCTCTCGCTCCGCGGACCCCGGGTGCTGTCCCTCGCGGCGACGTCGCGCCCCGAGGTCCTCACGAAGCTGCTCGAGCTCGTCGAGGAGGGGCATCTGGTTCCGGTGATCGAGTGCACGTACCCGTTCGACGAGGCCGTGTCCGCGCTCGCGCACGTCGAGGCCGGGCACACGGTCGGCAAGGTCGTGGTGACGCAGCGCGAGGGCTGAGGGCGACACGGGGCGGATGCTGGTGGCGCCCAGGGTCCGGTGGCACAATGGTCACCGGCGTGCCCGAGTCGCATCTTCCCCTCCGCCTCGTCCGAGCAGGGGGTCGAAGGACCGCCGGGCCCCTGGACAGCGTCCGCCGCGCCCGTTCACACGAGGAGCATCCATGTCGACGCCGGAGACCGCCGTCACCACCGCCCCCACGCGCACCGCGCACCGCCGCCACTACCTGATGTGCCGTCCCGAGCACTTCACGGTGAACTACTCCATCAATCCGTGGATGGAGCCGTCGCGGCCGACCGACACCGCCAACGCCGTCGCCCAGTGGCAGAAGCTCTATGACCTGTACGTCGAGCTCGGCCACGAGGTCGAGCTCATCGATCCGCTCCCCGGCTACCCGGACATGGTCTACACGGCCAATGGCGGCTTCCTCATCGATGGCCGCGCCTATGTGCCGGAGTTCCGGTTCGTTGAGCGCCAGGGCGAGGCTCCGGCCTTCGCCGACTGGTTCCGCGCCGCGGGCTACGACACGGTCATGCCGAAGGAGGTCAACGAGGGCGAGGGCGACTTCCTGCTCGTCGGCGACGTGATCCTCGCCGGCACGGGCTTCCGCTCCACCGGTGACAGCCACCGCGAGGTCGGCGAGGTCTTCGGCCGCGAGGTCGTGTCGCTGAACCTCACCGACCCCCGCTTCTACCACCTCGACACCGCGATCGCGGTGCTCGACCCCGTGCAGGGCGTGGAGAACGGAGGCCCCGAGCGGGCGAACATCGCCTACCTCCCCGGGGCCTTCGACGACGCCAGCCGTGCCGAGCTCGAGAAGCGCTTCCCTGACGCGATCCTCGTGTCGGACGAGGACGGCGCGGTGTTCGGCCTGAACTCCTCGAGCGACGGCTACAACGTCATCATCTCGCCGCGGGCGAAGGGCTTCGAGCAGCAGCTCCGGGAGCGCGGCTACAACCCGATCACCGTCGACCTGTCCGAGCTCCTCCTCGGCGGCGGCGGGATCAAGTGCTGCACGCTCGAGCTGCGGGGTGCGAAGTGACGATCGAGCAGGCGGCGGACGCGTCGACCCTTCGACCGGCTCAGGGACCCAGCGCGGTCGCGGAGCCGCACGTCGCGCACAACTACCACCCGCTGCCCGTGATGATCGCGCGCGGCGAGGGGGCGTGGGTCACCGATGTCGAGGGCAAGCGGTACCTCGACCTGCTCGCGGCCTACTCCGCGGTCAACTTCGGGCACCGGCACCCCGCGCTCGTCGCGGCGCTGACCGAGCAGCTCGGTCGGGTCACGCTCGTCAGCCGGGCGTTCCAGAGCGACACCCTGGAGCCGTTCGCCGCGGCGCTCGCCGAGCTCTGCGGCAAGGAGCTCGTCCTGCCGATGAACACGGGCGCCGAGGCCGTCGAGACCGGCATCAAGGTCGCCAGGGCCTGGGGCTATCGCGTGAAGGGCATCCCCGAGGGGAAGGCACGCATCGTCGTGGCGAAGGGCAACTTCCACGGTCGCACGACGACGATCGTGAGCTTCAGCGACGACGAGACCGCGCACGACGACTTCGGCCCGTACACGCCGGGCTTCGACCGTGTGCCGTTCGGCGACGCGGAGGCGATCGCCGCGGCCATCACGGAGGACACGGCGGGCGTGCTCGTGGAGCCGATCCAGGGCGAGGCCGGGGTCGTGATCCCGCCGGAGGGGTACCTCCGCCGCATCCGCGAGATCTGCGACGAGAAGAACGTGCTCTTCATCGCCGACGAGATCCAGGCCGGCCTCGGTCGGGTCGGCGAGACCTTCGCGTGCGACCGCGAGGGCGTCGTGCCCGACCTGTACCTGCTGGGCAAGGCGCTCGGCGGCGGCATCCTGCCGGTCTCGGCCGTGGTGGGGAACACGGATGTGCTCGGCGTGATCCGCCCCGGCGAGCACGGCTCCACGTTCGGCGGCAACCCGCTCGCGGCGGCCGTCGGCCTCCGCGTGGTGGAGATGCTGCAGACGGGCGAGTTCCAGGAGCGTGCGCGGGCGCTCGGTGCCCACCTCGAGCAGGCGCTGCAGCCGCTGATCGGCCACGGTGTCACGGGTGTGCGCATCGCCGGGCTGTGGGCGGGTGTCGACATCGATCCCGCCATCGGCACCGGGCGCGAGATCGCGGAGAAGCTGCTCGACCGCGGTGTGCTTGTGAAGGACACGCACGGGCAGACCATCCGCATCGCCCCGCCGCTCGTCATCCGGGCGACCGAGCTCGACTGGGCCGTCGAGCAGCTCAAGGTGGTACTCGACGCCTGACCCAGGCCGACCCACCCCCTTCTGCACGAGCCGCCCCCTTGCGAACGTTCGCAAGGGGGTGGCTCGTCTCGAAAGGGGTGGGTCAACGGATCAGGCGGGCGGGGAGTCGGGGTCGAGCGTGCGGAGGGTGTCCTCCTCGGCGGCGTTGTCGGCCGTCAGCTCGTCCTCGGTGTTCTCGTCGCCGCCCAGCGGAGCGGGGTGGCCGGGGCCGGAGCTGCCCTGGATGGCGCCGCCGGTCGACTCGCCGCGGGAGCTGTCGCCCTGGATCGCGCCGCCGGTGCCGTCGCCCTGACCGGAGTCCTCGTCAGGGACGTCGACGCCGGGAGCGCCTTCGGCCGGATCCTGCGGGTGCGGGGTGCTCATGTTCTCGTCCATGACCCGACGCTACGACCGTCGGCCCGAGATGAGGAAGGCGTTGACAAACGCCTTCGCAGCTCACTCACCGTCGCGGCGCGGGAGGCGGATGGGCGTGGTCGCCGCCGCCTTCTCCGTGTAGTCGACCGGCTCGACGGGCTGCACGACCCGCAGCGGCCGGGTCTCGTCGAGCGTCAGCCGGAAGCGGCTGCTCTCCTCACGGCGCAGCCTCCCCGACGTCAGCACCCAGGTCACGCCGATCGCGCACGCGATGAAACCGGCGGTCCCGCCGAGCATGATGGCGGCACGAGGACCGAACGCGTCGGCGACCCAGCCGGCGATCGGCGCGCCGACCGGAGTCGATCCCATGATGACCGCCATGTAGAGGGCGAGCACGCGGCCGCGCAGTGCCGGATCCGTCGTGATCTGTACGTAGCCGTTGGCCGTGGTCAGCAGCGTCACGATCATGAAGCCGGTGAACGTGAGCGTGACCGCGTAGGAGAGGTAGGTGGGCATCGCGGCCGAGACGAAGGCCGCGATCCCGAAGCCGCCCGCCGCGAGGATCACCACGCGGACCCTCGCCCGGTCCCGACGCGCAGCGAGGAGGGCGCCGATCAGGGACCCGATCGCGAGCACCGAGCTCAGCACCCCGTACCCGTCGGCGCCGGCTCCGAACTCCAGCGCCATGGTCGAGGCGAAGATCGGGAAGTTCATGCCGAACGCGCCGATGAGGAACACCGTCACGAACACGACCTTGAGGTCGCTGCGTGCCCAGACGTAGCGGAAACCCTCGGCGAGACCCCCGCTGCTGCGGTTCTTCGGCCGCGGCGCGAGCAGGTGCGTGCGCATGAGCAGCAGCGCGACGATCATGGCGAGGAACGTCGCGGCGTTGACGATGAACACCCAGCCGGAGCCGATCGCGACGATGAGCAGACCGCCGACTGCGGGGCCGATCATCCGGGCGAGGTTGAAGGAGGCGGAGTTGAGCGCCACGGCGTTGGACGTCTCCGTGGCGGACACCATGTCCGACACGAAGGCCTGTCGCGCGGGGGCGTCGAACGCGTTGACGATGCCGAATCCGAGGGCGAACGCGAACATCATCGGCAGGGTCATCACTCCGGCGAGCAGCAGCGAGCCCACGGCGATCGCGAGAGCGAGGAGCGCGGTCTGCGTGGTCAGGAGAATCTTCCGCCGGTCGAAGCGATCCGCGACCCAGCCGGTCAGGCTCACGAGAACCAGGGGAGGGCCGAACTGCAGCGCCATGGTGACGCCCATCGCGGTCGCGTCGTTGTCGGTGAGCTCGGTCAGCACGACCCAGTCCTGCGCGGTGGCCTGCATCCACCCGCCGACGTTCGACACGAGGGCTCCGGCGAACCAGATCCGGTAGTTGATGTTCGCGAAGGAACGGAACATGGCGCTCATCGCTCCACCACCCTCCGCATCAGGGCGCTCGCTTCTCGCAGCGTCGCCAGCTCCGCCTCGGTGTAGTCGACCTCGCGGAGCATGTCGGCCAGCAGCACGTCGCGGCGGCGGATGGTCTCGACGACGATCTCGACGCCGGCGGGGGTGATGTCCACCTGCACGCGGCGGCGGTCGTCCTCGTCGGGGGTGCGGGCGACATAGCCCTGCTCCTCCAGGCCGTTCACGATGCTCGTCATCGAGGGGGCGGTCACGCGCTCGCGCTCGGCGAGGGTGGAGATGGTGCGCCGGCCGTTCATGCGCAGCTCGGCGAGAACCGCGAGCTGGGTGTCGCTCATCATGTCGGCGGCACGGGCGCAGCGGAGCCGGCGGGCGAGCCGGAACGTGGCCATGCGGAGGTCTGTGGCGGTGAGGTTCAGGGAATCATCGGACGCAGACATACTTAGTTAGTCTATCTAATATTTCTGACCCGGGGGCGGCCAGAGGCGGGGCACCGGGCACAATGGAGGGGTGACCCGAACGATCGCTCTCGAAATCGCCGTCCAGGATCCCGCCGGAGTGCGCATCGCCGCCGAGGTCGGCGCCGCTCGCGTCGAGCTCGCCACAGCCCTCGCGCTGGGTGGGCTCACCCCGTCGCCGGCCACCCTGGAGCTCGCGCTCGAAGCCGCCGGGGCGAACGGCCCCGAGGTGCACGTCCTCATCCGTCCGCGCGCCGGCGGCTTCCACTACAGCGCCGACGAGCTCGCCGTCGCCGAACGCGACGTGCGGCACGCGGTCGCTGCGGGGGCCGCGGGAGTGGTGATCGGTGCTCTCGACGGCGACGGGCAGCTGGATCGCGACGCCATGGCCCGGCTGCGGGATGCGGCCGGGGGAGCTCCGGCGACCCTGCACCGCGCGATCGACGTGACCGCCGACCCGGTGGCGACCCTGCGGGCTGCGAGGGAGCTCGGGCTCCGGCGCGTGCTCACCTCCGGAGGGGCATCCGCCGCGATCGACGGCATCGACACCCTGCGCGCGCTGGTCGCCGCAGCCGAGGGGCAGATCGAGGTGATGGCCGGCAGCGGCGTCGACGTCGCGAGCGCTCCTGTGCTCGCCCGGGCCGGGGTGGACGCCCTCCACTTCTCCGCGAAGCGGGCCGTGACCGAGGACGGCGGCGTGCGCATGGGCTCCGCCTCCGACGGGGTCGGCGGCTACGAGGTGACGGATCGCGACATCGCCTTCGCCATCCGCGACGCCATCCGCGACGCCCTCGCGGAGACCGACCGGTAAGGCAGGATCATGACCGACACCCGCGAGTACACCGACAGCCACGGCATCGCCATCGTCTACGACGTCCACCCGGCGGAGGGGACGCCCCGCGGCGTCGTCCATCTCCTGCACGGGGTGGGCGAGCACGCGGGACGGTATCCGGCGCTGATCGCCGCGCTCACCGGAGCCGGGTTCACCGTCTACGCCGACGACCACCGCGGGCACGGGCGCACCGGCATGCGTCAGCACGGCGACCCCGCCCGGCTCGGACGGCTCGGCCCCGGAGGACTCCGGGCGGCCAAGGACGCGGTCTGGCAGCTGACCGGCATCATCCGCGACGAGAACCCCGACCTCCCGCTCGTGCTCCTCGGGCACTCCTGGGGGTCGTTCCTCGCGCAGATGCTGGTGAACGAGCACGCGGAGGCCTTCGATGCGGTCATCCTGTCCGGCTCGGCGCTGCGCACGCCCCGCTCCCTGAACCCGGCACCGCTGAACGCCGCGTGGGCCGCCGACGACGCGACGGGATACGAGTGGCTGAGCCGCGACCCCGCGGTGTGGAAGGCCTTCGAGGAGGACCCGCTCACGACGGGAGTGCCGCTGCTCAAGCTCTTCGGCCTCCTCGACGCGGCGCGGCTGTACGGGCGTCCGGCGAAGCACCTCGCGCGCGACATTCCGGTGCTGCTCCTCGTCGGCCGTGACGATCCGGTCGGCGGTCCGCGCAGCGTCCACAAGCTCGCCGACGCGTACCGCCGGCGCTCCGGGCTCACCGACGTCACGACCCTCGTCTACCCCGACGCCCGGCACGAGATCTTCCAGGAGCTCCAGCAGGACGAGGTGCGCGCCGACGTGCTCGCCTGGCTCGACGCCCACATCCCCGCCCGCTGACGCCCCGGCCCGTTCCGTCCCGTTCCGTCCCCGGTTCCGGTCCGGTCCCGTCCTGTTCCGTCTGGTTCCGATTCCGGTTCCGTCCGGTTCCGTCCGGGATCTCTTTCGTACCTTCCGCCGGTCCCGCGGGATCACTTTCGTACCTGGCACAGGCCCCAGCGGAGCGTTTTCGAACACGCAGGGTGAGTAAGTGCGGGGTGGCAGTCACTGTCGCACCGCGAACGGAGGGCGGCGCGGCGCCTCTTCGGGTCCGTTGCGCCACGGAACACCGCCGGGTGGCGGGATCAGAAACGGGCGCGAAACGGGGTGCCGAGGGGCGGTTTTGATCCCGTGGGACGGGTGCGGTGGGGGGGCGGCCGGGTGGCGGGATCAGAAACGGGCGGGGGAGGGGGTGTCGAGGGGCGGCTTTCATCCCGCACCGGATGGAGGGACGGGCCGAGGAGTGTGTGACGCGGGATGACGCGGGGTGAAGGCGTGTGACGGACGGGGCTCACGGGCGTCGGGGGCAGCCCTAGATTCGGGGCACATCCGCACGAGCGAGGGGAGGGCCCGCGGCGATGAGCTTCCTGACGGACTGGCACGAGTGGCATGCGGCGCGCGAGCGCTATGCGGGGTCGGAGTACGGGCCGTCCGCGCTGGAGTCGACGAACTGGCTGATCACCGAGCCCGCGGCGGTCGACGGCGTGCCCGGGCTCTGGGCCCTTACCGGCGACGGCGGCATCCGCGGCAGCGAACTGGGACCGTCGGGGTCGGTCGTCACCCTCCGCGGCACCCAGACCCTGCGCCTCGGGCGGCGAGAGCTGCGTGTGTTCGACCGCAACGGACTGCTGGCCCTCCGCGTCTGGAACCCCGCCCGTCCGCAGCGGGAGTGGTTCACCGCGATCGATGCCTACGCCCCCGACGAACGCTGGCGGATCCCGGCCACGTTCGAGCCCGCACCCGGTGAGCGGATCGTCGTCACGGCGGTCGACGGCGAGGAGCGAGAGACCGCGATCGCCGGACGCCTGCGGTTCGAGCTCGCCGGGGCCCCGCATGAGCTCACGGTCACCCGCAGCGGGAGCGGAGCGCTGAGTGCGGTCTTCGCCGACGGGACGAACGGGCTGGAGACGTACCGTTTCCGGTTCCTCCCCGTCGACGAACCCGCCGCCGACGGGTCCGCCGCGATCGACTTCAACCGGGCGTATCTGCCGCCCTGTGCCTTCTCCGACCAGTTCATCTGCCCGTTGCCCACACCCGGCAACCGCTACTCCACACCGATCAGGGCCGGGGAACGCGTGGTCGTGCTCGGCGGCTGACCACGGCGGCAGCGTGCGCCTTAAGCTGGATCCGTGCACGGAGAATACAAGGTTCCTGGGGGCAAGCTCGTCGTCGTCGACCTCGAGGTCGAGAACGACCGGATCGCGCGGTTCCGGCTTGCCGGGGACTTCTTCCTCGAACCGGACTCCGCGCTCGACGACATCAACGCCGCCGTCGAGGGCCTCCCCGCCGAGTCTGACGCCACGGCCATCGCCGCAGCCGTCCGCGGCGCCCTCCCCGAGGGGGCGCAGCTGCTCGGCTTCAGCCCCGAGGCCGTGGGCACCGCCGTGCGTCGCGCGCTGGTCACCGCGCCCGGGTGGCGCGACTTCGACTGGGAGATCGTCCACGAGAAGGCGGTCTCGCCGCGCATGAACCTCGCCCTCGACGAGGTGCTCACCTCCCGCGTCGGCGAGGGGCGTCGGCGTCCGACGCTGCGGATCTGGGAGTGGGACGAGTCGGCCGTCGTCATCGGGTCGTTCCAGTCGTACCGCAACGAGGTCGACCCGGAAGGCGCCGCGAAGCACGGCTTCGACGTCGTCCGCCGCATCTCCGGCGGCGGTGCGATGCTCATGGCTGCGGGACAGATCATCACCTACTCGCTGTACGTGCCGGCCTCGCTCGTGGCGGGCATGACCTTCGCCGACTCCTACGCGTTCCTCGACGACTGGGTGCTGCAGGCGCTCCGGTCGCTCGGCATCGACGCCGTCTACCAGCCGCTCAACGACATCGCGAGCCCGACCGGCAAGATCGGCGGCGCCGCGCAGAAGCGCCTCGCGAACGGGGGCGTGCTGCACCACGCCACCCTCTCCTACGACATCGACGGCCAGATGATGACCGAGGTGCTGCGCATCGGCCGCGAGAAGCTCAGCGACAAGGGCACGACCTCGGCGGCCAAGCGCGTCGACCCGCTGCGCAGCCAGACCGGACTAGAGCGCGCCGAGATCATCGAGCGCTTCAAGGACACGTTCCGGTCGCTCACCTCCGCCGAGGACGGCGGCATTACGCCGGACGAGTACGCCGATGCCCAGGCGCTGGTGGAGTCGAAGTTCTCGACCGACGCGTGGCTGCACCGGGTTCCGTGAGCCCTTCGACGGGCTCAGGGGCCCAGGGTGGTGGCTCAGGGGCCCGGGGCCCGGGGCGGGTGTCGGTGATCGAGGGGGACAACCTCACGGTCGCGGCGACCCTGCCGTCCGCATCCTTCACGCTGGTCTACCTCGACCCGCCGTTCAACACCGGAAGAGTGCGGGAGCGGCAGATGGTCACCGCCCGCCGCACGTTCACAACTCCGGAAGAATCGGCGGATCCGGACGGGGGCAGCCCCCAACCGGCCGAAACCGCGTCGGATCTCCTGAGTTCTGAACACGCGGTCGGCGGGCCGGAGGTGCGGCACGGCTTCCACGGGCACCGGTATGAGCGGGTGCGCGGCATGCTACGCGCGTACGACGACAGCTTCGACGACTACGGCGCCTTCCTCATGCCGCGGCTGGAGGAGGCCTGGCGGCTGCTCGCCGACGACGGCACCCTGTACCTGCACCTGGACTACCGCGAGGCGCACTACGCGAAGGTCATGCTCGACGCGGTGTTCGGCCGGGACTGCTTCCTCAACGAGCTCATCTGGGCGTACGACTACGGCGCGAAGTCCCGGCGGCGGTGGCCCACCAAGCACGACACGATCCTGGTGTACGTGAAGAACCCGCGGACGTACGTGTTCAACTCCGACGACGTCGACCGGGAGCCGTACATGGCACCGGGACTGGTGACCGCGGAGAAGGCCGCGCGCGGCAAGCTCCCGACGGACGTGTGGTGGCACACGATCGTCCCGACCACCGGACGCGAGAAGACGGGCTATCCGACGCAGAAGCCGGAGGGCGTCCTGCGGCGCATCGTGACGGCGTCGAGCCGGCCGGGTGACCGGGTGCTCGACCTCTTCGCGGGCAGCGGCACGACCGGAGCCGTGGCCTCCGCACTCGG
Organism: Microbacterium sp. K36; assembly: GCF_004794355.1. NCBI lineage: Bacteria > Bacillati > Actinomycetota > Actinomycetes > Micrococcales > Microbacteriaceae > Microbacterium > Microbacterium sp. K36. The sequence continues at coordinate 10,001 of NZ_SSDN01000057.1, forward strand.
CCGGGAGGCGGTCCTCGTGGACGACAACCCGGAGGCGGTGCGGGTCATGGCCGCGCGCATCCCGCACGCGGAGGTCCGCCAGGCCTGAGGGGGACGCGCTCGGCGGAGGTTGGTGTCAGATCCCGATCGAGACCTTCCGCAGGGTCGCGCTCACCGTCCAGACGGTGCGCATGCCGGTGGTGAGCCGCATCACGGACCCGGGGCCGAGCTCCACCGGAGGGAGCGCGGGCGCGGTGAACGTCACGGCCGCGCGCCCGGAGAGGACGACGAACACCTCGTCCTCCTCGACGTCCACCGCTGTGCCCGGCGTCATCTCCCAGACGCCGAGCTCGATCCCTCCGGCATCGTCGAGCACCGAGTATGCGGTGGTCGGCATGCCGTCCCGGACGTCCTCCTCGGGCAGCGGGGCGTGCGTCAGCGCGAGGCGTCCGGCGTCGACGACGGCCCCCGCAGCGAGGCCGATCACGAGTCGAAGCCCATGCCGAGCGCGTCGAGCGTCTTCAGGAACAGGTTCCGGCGCCCCTCGTTGTGATCCGCCCTGTCCATCGCGGCGCGGACGAGGTTGATGCCGACGGACGCGGCCGGCTCCGGCGGGAACGGGATCGGCTTCTCGCGCACCATCCGCAGCCGGGTGCGCTCGGTCTCCTCGCCGGCGAGCTTGTCGAGCATGACATCGGCCGCGAACCGGGCGGCGCCGACCCCGAGGCCGGTGAACCCCGTGGCGTAGGCGACCCGGCCGCCGCGGGCGGTGCCGAAAAACGCGCAGAACCGGCTCGACGAGTCGATCGCCCCGGCCCATCGGTGCGTGAAGCGGAGGCCGGCGAGCTGCGGGAAGGTGGTGAAGAAGTGCGAGGCCAGGCGCCGGTGGCTCTCCATCCGATCCTCGTAGGCGGGTCGCACCTTGCCGCCGAAGTGGTAGACCGCGTCATAGCCGCCGAACAGGATCCGGTCGTCGGCGGTGAGGCGGTAGTAGTGGAACTGGTTGGCGCTGTCGGCGAGCCCCTGGCGGTTCCGCCAGCCGATGGACGCGAGCTGCTCCGCCGACAGCGGCTCCGTCATCAGCACGTAGTCGTACACGGGCACCGTCATGAGGCGGTTGCGCTTCAGGAGCGAGGGGAACACGTTCGTCGCGAGCGCCACGGTATCGGCGGTCACCCGGCCGTACTCCGTGACGAGGGTCACCGGGCCGGAGTCCGCGCCCTCGATCCGCCGGACGAGGCTGTGCTCGTGGATCTCCACGCCGAGCTCGACGGCCACCCGCGCGAGCTCCAGGCCCAGCTTCGCGGGGTGCACGAGAGCGCTGCCCTCCCGGTCCCACGCGCCGGCGAGGAACGTGGGGGAGTGCACCTCCGCCTGCACCGCCTCCCGGTCGAGGAAGCCCTCCTCCTCGCGCAGCCACTCGACCTGATGCGGCTCCACCGCCACCGCGAGCTGGCCCGTCCGCTCGAACTCGGCATCCATGTCATACCGCCGCACGGTCTCGGCGATGCCGTCGAGGTTCTCGTGGCCCAGCTCCTCGAGGCGGTCGATCTCCTCGGGCCAGCGGTTCACGCCGTTCTCGTGGCCGTGCGTGAGGCTGGACTCGCAGAAGCCGCCGTTGCGCCCGGACGCCGCCCAGGCCACGCGGGACGCCTCCAGGAGGACCACCTTCCGCTCCGGATCCCGCTCCTTCGCGCGCACGGCCGTCCAGAGTCCGGTGTAGCCGCCGCCGACGACCACGAGGTCCGTGTGCACGGTGCCGCGCAGCGGCGGATGCGCGGGACGCTCGACGTCGTCGAGCCAGAAGACCGACAGGGCCGTGTCGCGCAGGGCGTCGTCGATGACGGACTGCGGAGGACGCCGGCGTTCGAAGACCGTGGTGCCCATGTTCACTCCGATGCGAGGGGAGCGCGTCAGCGCGTTCCCCAGTTGTAGAGGTCTTTGTAGAGGCCGGCGTAGAGCAGGCTCTCCGTCTGGATGATGCCGGGGATGGTACGGATGCGGGTGGCGATGAGGTCGAGCAGATGATCGTCGTCCTCGCACACCGCCTCGACGAGGATGTCGAACGTCCCGAGGGTGACCACGACGTACGCGAGCTCGGGGATCGCCGTGAGCTCCTCCGCGATCGCGCGGGGGTCGCCCGACACCCGGATCCCGATCATCGACATGCGGTGGAAGCCCAGCTGCAGCGGGTCGGTCACCGCGACGATCTGGATCAGCCCCGATTCGGTCAGCCGCTGCACACGCTGGCGGGCCGCGGCCTCGCTGAGCCCCACCTCGCGGGCGATCTCCGCATAGGGACGCCGCCCGTCCTCCTGCAGCAGCTCGACGATGCGCTTCGAGATATCGTCGAGGGCGGGGGGAGGCGTCTTCGGACTCATGTACCGATCGTGACATTCCGATGGGTCCTGCGCAACTGAATCCGTCGATCTCTGGCCGAAAAGCTACAGATTCCGCGTTCGCATGGCTACCATGGCGCTATGTCCTCACCGTCGACGATGACCGTGCCCCTGCAGAATTTCATCGGCGGCCGCGCCGTCACGGCAGCCGGGAGCGGCCGCCTGCCCCTCATCGATCCGGTGACGGAGGAAGCCTACGGCGAGATCCCGATCTCCGACCGTACCGACGTGGATGCCGCGTACGCCGCGGCCGCGGCGGCGTTCCCGATCTGGCGGGACACCCCGCCGTCCGCGCGCCAGCTCGCCCTGTTCCGCATCGCCGAGGACATGGCGGCGCGGGCCGAGGAGTTCGCCGACCTCGAGTCGAAGGACACCGGCAAACCGCGCGCCACGCTCGTCGCCGACGAGATCCTGCAGTCGGTGGACCAGCTGCGGTTCTTCGCCGGCGCCGCACGGAGCCTCGAGGGTCGAGCCGCCGCGGAGTACCTCCCCGGGCACACCTCCTTCGTGCGACGGGAGCCGATCGGCGTGATCGGACAGGTGACGCCGTGGAACTACCCCCTGAACATGGCGGTGTGGAAGATCGCTCCCGCGCTCGCGGCCGGGAACACCGTCGTGCTGAAGCCGGCGGAGTCCACGCCGCTCACCACGCTGCTGCTCGCGGAGATCGTCGCCGCGCACACCCCCGCCGGCACCCTCAACATCGTGCTCGGCGATCGCGAGACCGGAGCGGCCCTCGTCGAGCATCCGACGCCGCAGATGGTGGCCATCACCGGCTCGGTGCGGGCGGGCATGGCCGTGGCCCGCTCCGCGGCCGACGACGTCAAGCGCGTGCACCTGGAGCTCGGCGGCAAGGCGCCCGCGATCGTGTTCCCCGACGCGTCGATCGAGAAAGCGGTCGAGGGCATCGTCACCGGGGCCTTCTTCAACGCGGGTCAGGACTGCACCGCGGCGACCCGGGTGCTCGTGCACGCGTCGGTGCACGACGAGCTCGTCGCCGCACTGGTGGAGCGGACCCGGACGCACGCGCGGACCGGGGCGCCGGACGAAGAGGGCGTGCTGTACGGGCCACTGAGCAGCGCGGCCCAGCTCGCGCAGGTGCAGGGCTTCGTCGACCGGCTTCCCGCGCATGCGACGGTCGCGACCGGCGGGGCGCGGCAGGGCGACCGTGGCTACTTCTGGGAGGCGACCGTCGTGACCGGCGTGCAGCAGGACGACGAGGTCGTGCAGGGGGAGATCTTCGGACCCGTGCTGACCGTGCAGCCCTTCGACACCGAGGAGGAGGCGCTCGCGATGGCGAACGACGTGCCGTACGCGCTCGCCGCGTCGGTGTGGACGCGGGATCATGCCCGCGCCATGCGCTTCTCCCGTGACCTCGACTTCGGGTGCGTGTGGATCAACACCCACATCCCGTTCGTGTCGGACATGCCGCACGGCGGGTTCAAGCATTCCGGATACGGGAAGGACCTGTCGCAGTACGGCTTCGACGACTACACCCGGATCAAGCACGTGATGAGCGCGCTGGACTGACGGCGGGACGGCTCAGCGCGGGGCGAGGTGCTTGACGCGGCGGTGCTCGCGGAGCGTGAACTGCGGGCGCTGGTCGATCTTCGTGGCCCCGTCGAGCTCCCACCCGTGCCGGGCGTAGAAGCCGTCGGCCCGGTCGTTACCGTCGAGCACCCAGAGGTAGGCGCGGGTGTGGCGGGCGTCGATCATGCGCTGCTCGGCCGCGTCGAGGAGGGCATGCCCCGCCCCCGTCGACCACGCGGTGGGATCGGCGTAGATGCCGTACAGCTCCGCATCGTCCAGGCCGTCGGGGTCGCGGCCGGAGCCGAACGACGCCCAGCCGACGACCGTGCCGCCGCGCTCGGCCACCAGGGTCCCGAGGCTCGTGGGGAGGGGGTCGGCGAAGATGCGGCGCCACCCCTCGGCGCGCTCCGAGACGGATAATCCGTCCAGCACCTCCTGGTCGATGAGGCCCTCGTAGGCCGCCTGCCACGAGCGCACATGCACGCCGGCCACGGCCTCGGCATCGTCGGCGACGGCGTCTCGGATCACCAGGGGCGTCATCCCTCCACCCTATGCGGGCCCGCCGACGTCCTTCCGTCCCTTCCTCCTTCGGACACTCGTCCCTCCCGGTACTCCGTCACCCGCACGACCCGGGTACGTCAGTGGGACCGAAACCCGGGTTCTGTCGTGCAACCGTGCCCGGGTCGTGCAGGTGTCACGGGTCCCGGGAGAGGACGGGTCGACGGGTGCGACGCGATGTGGCAGGCTGGCGGGCACCGACTCCGCACGAGAATCGACCCCCCAGAGGTTCCGCCGCATGTCACGACCCCTTGCAGGACCGCAGACCCTGCTCCGCACGCTCAATGGCCGCGCGATCCTCGAGCGTCTCGCCCGGAGCGGACCGCAGACCCGGGCCGAGCTCATGGCGGCGACCGGCCTCTCCCGCACGGCCGTGACCCAGGTGCTGCGGATGCTCGACGCCGCGGGAGCCGTCACCGCGGCCGGGGTCGACCGCGACACCCGCGGACCGGCGGCCGGCCGTGTCGCGCTGCATCCGGCCCTCGGCTTCGCGGCCGCCGTGCACGTGGACCATCACGCCGCCCACGTCGTCCTCGTCGATGCCACCGGCACCGTCAGGGCCGAACGGCACGGTGCCTTCCCCGCGGGCGAAGACCGCGTCGCGCACATCGCCGCCCTCGTCGCGGCCTGCCGCCGATCCGTGAAGGGCGCGCTCCACCTCGCCGTCGTCGGAGTGCCCGGCATCGTGGCCGCCGACGGCGCGATCCGCGACGACCAGGGACCGGACGGCGGCGCCTTCCGCGCGGCTCTCGCGGCCGCGCTCGACTGCCCGGTCCGCGTCGAGAACGACGTCAACCTCGCCGCGCTCGCCGAGTCGACCAGCGGCGTCGGCATCGACCTCGCGAGCTTCGCGCTCCTGCTGCTCGACGACGACCTCGGCGCCGGCATCGTGATCGACGGGACGCTGCATCGCGGGTTCTCCGGCGTGGCGGGCGAGGTGATGTACCTCCCGCAGACGCCGGTGCCCATCGGCGCCCCGGTCGCGGGCGCCACGGTGGTGCGCGACCTCGCCCTCGGCCTCGGACTGGATGTCGACGCGCCGTTCCTCGCCCACCTGGAGGCGGCGCGGCACGGCGACGAGGCGGCGCAGGCCCTCGTCGCCGAGATCGGACGGCGGCTCTTCCTCGCGGCGGGCAGCGTCGCCCTCGTGCTCGATCCCGAGGCCTTCATCCTCGGCGGGGAGGCGGTGCACCCGGCGCTCCTGGACGCGATCGAGCGGGTCGCGGACGAGTTCTCCGCGCAGCTGCCGCTCCGCTTCCTCGCCTCGGCGTTCGGGCCGGAGGCGCCGCTCGTCGGAGCCGTGGGCGAGGCGGCCTCCGCACTCCGTGCCGACGTCTTCACCCGGATCCTCACCCCCTCCCGCGCAGCCGCCACCGGCCGCTGACCGCCCGCCCGACAGGACACGCCATGACCGCCTCCTCCGCCCTCGCCGACCGACTCGGGCTGCCGTCCGGTGCCAGGGCGGTCATCCTCAACGCCGACGACTTCGGGATGTGCCATGCCGCGAACGCCGCGATCTCCGGACTCCTCGTGCGCGGCCGGATCGACTCGGCGACGGTGATGGTGCCCTGCGCGTGGTCCCCGGAAGCGCTCGTCTTCGCGGCGTCGCGCCCTGACCTCGACGTGGGCGTGCACCTCGTGCTCACGAGCGAGTGGCGCCGCTACCGGTGGCGCCCGCTCACCGGGGCCTCGACCCTGGTCGACGCCGATGGCTTCTTCCCCGCCGGCGTCGCGACCGTGGAGCAGCACGCCTCCGAAGCAGACGTCGCGGCCGAGATCGCCGCGCAGCTGCAGACCGCGCTCGATGCCGGCGTCGACGTGACCCACCTCGACAACCACATGGGCTCCGTCTACGGGCTGCTGACCGGCCGTGACTTCCTGCGCGCCGTCTTCGAGCTGGCCGCCCGGCATGGCCTCCCCTTCCGCCTGCCCCGCGAGATGGAGGGGGCGGACGCCGATCCGATGCTGCAGGCGAAGCTCACCGAGGCGGCGGCGGTGGCCGCTGCGTTCGGCGTGGAGATCGTCGACCGGCTGTGGACGCACCCGTTCGAGCTGCGCGGCGAGGGCACCGCCGCCGAGGAGTCGTACGAGCAGGTCCGAGACGGCTTCCTCGCGGTGCTGCGCGCCGTCCCGCCCGGGGTCACCGAGATCTACCTGCACCCGATGGTCGACGGCGAAGAGCTGCGCGCCGCGGTGGACTTCGCGGCGGCCAAACGCGGCTACGAGCTGCGGCTGCTCGACGACCCGCTCGTGCAGCAGACGATCGCCGAGGAGGGCCTGGTCCGCGTCGGCTGGCGCGCGCTGCGGGAGCTGCAGCGCGGAGACGCCCGGTGACGGCGCTCGGCGAACGGCTGCGCGACCGCCGTCTCGACGCCGCCCCCACCCGCTCCCAGACCATCGCCTTCGGGGCCTCCGGGTTCCCGACGCAGCTGATGACGCAGACGTTCTCGGCGTTCGTCGTGTACTTCTACGTCTCGCACCTCGCCGTCCCCGCGGGGTGGGTGGCGGCGGCGATGATCGCGCACGGCATCCTCAACGCGGCGCTCAACCCGGTCGTCGGGGCGCTCTCCGATCGGATCCGCACGCCGTGGGGCCGCCGCATCCCGTGGATCGGACTCGGCATCGTGCCGCTCGTCGTGGCCTTCGCCCTCGTCTGGATGCCGCCCGCGCTCCCGGCGGCCGGGCTCATCGTGTGGTTCCTCGTGGTCGTCGCGGTCTACGACATCGCCTTCGTCGTGGTGGTGCTGAACATCTCCGCGCTGTTCCCGGAGATCTTCCGGACCACGGAGGAGCGCGCCCGCGGGAACGTGCCGCGGCAGATCTTCGCGATCCTCGGCATGGTGCTCGGCACGGCCGGAGCCCCAGCGCTCTACGACGCGATCGGCTGGCCGGGGATGGCGCTCGTGCTGTCCGGTGTCTGTCTCGTGCTGCTCGCCTGGTCGTTCCTCGGCGGGATGATCGAGCGCCGGGTGCCGGAGGCCGCCTCCGAGGCGATGCGCTGGCGGGACCAGCTCGTCTACACGTTCCGCAACCGCGCCTTCGTGCCGTACGTGCTGGGCTCGCTCTGCGTGCAGACCTCGATCGCCGTGATCCTCGCCGCCGTGCCGTTCTACGTCCGCTACTCGTTGGGGGCGGCCGAGGGCGAGGGCAGCCTCCTGCTCGGCGCCATCTTCGTCACGGCCATCCCGTCGATCGTGCTGTGGAGCGCGGTGGTCCGGCGCACCTCCCCGCGCACGGCGCTGCTGTGGAGCGTCGGGGTGTTCGGGGTGGCGGTGCTCGGCTACCTCATCCCGACCTCCGTGGGGGCGGCGGCTCTCGTCGGCATCGCGGTCGGGGTCGGCGTCGGCGGGCTGCTGCAGCTCCTTGAAGTCGTGCTCGCCCAGATCATCGACGACGATGCGCACCGCACGGGCCACCGCCGCGAGGGCGCCTACTTCGGCGTGAACGGCTTCGTCGTCCGCGGCTCCGTCGTCCTCCAGGCGATCGTCGCCGCGGCCGTGCTGACCGCGACCGGCTTCGACGCCGAGCTCGGCGACGCGCAGCCGGAGGCCGTCGACGGCGGCATCCGGCTCATGCTGGCGGTCATCCCCCTGGCGTTCACCGCCGTCGGGTGGCTGTGCTTCTGGCTCTACCCACTGCGCACGCGCGACGTCTGAGGTCAGCCGGCGGCGCGGCGGGCCTCCCAGCCCGTGCGCACCATCTCGTCGACCGTGTAGCGCATGGTCCAGTCGAGGTCGCGGGCCGCGAGCTCACCGGTCGCCACGATCCGATCCGGGTCGCCGGGGCGGCGCGGGCCGATCTCCGGGGTGAAGTCGATGCCGGTGACGCGGGCGACCGCATCCATGATCTGCTTCACGCTGAGGCCGTCGCCGGAGCCGAGGTTGTACGCGGGCTCGATCGGAGCGCCCGAGGCCAGGCGCTGCGCTGCGGCGACGTGGGCGGCGGCGATGTCGCCGACATGCACGTAGTCGCGGACGTTCGTGCCGTCGGGGGTGTCGTAGTCGTCGCCGAAGATCTTGGGAGTGCGGCCCTCGATCAGCGCCTCGAAGACGATGGGGAAGAGGTTGTGCGGGCTGACGTCGTAGACCGTCGGGTCGGCCGAGCCGACCACGTTGAAGTACCGCAGCGAGGTGTGGCGCAGCGGGCGGTCGGAGTCGGCGGTGGCGATCGCCTGATCGCGGAGCAGCCATTCGCCGATGAGCTTCGACTCGCCGTAGGGGCTCGCGGGCCGCTTGGCGGTGTCCTCGACGACGAGCGACACGTCCGGTGTGCCGAACACGGCCGCCGAAGACGAGAAGACGATGTTCGCGACACCCGCCGCCGCCATCGCCTCGAGGATGATCCGCGTTCCCTCGACGTTCTGGGCGTAGGTGTGCAGCGGGCGCTGGACCGAGACGCCGGCGTACTTGTAGCCCGCGACGTGGATCACGCCCTCCGCCTCGTGGGTGCGCAGCGTCTCCTCGACGAGCGCGCGGTCGAGGATGCTGCCCTGCACGAACGGCACGCCCTCCGGCACGAACGAGGCCACGCCGCTGGAGAGGTCGTCCAGCACGACGGGGGAGAGGCCGGCCTCCGCGAGAGCGCGGACGACGTGGGCACCGATGTAGCCGGCGCCGCCGGTGACGATCCAGGACATGCGTTCCTCTCCTGCCGCGGCGGTGGCGGCTCGACCCTTCATTGTGTCAGGCGTCGCGGCGCGGACCTGCGGACGGGCTGACCTCGAACAGGTGCGGGGCGACGAAGCCCTCCGCGGTGAAGCGCCCCCGCACGGCGTCGGCGAGGTGGGGCACGGCGTCGCGGTCGACGAGGGCGATCGCGGCGCCGCCGAAGCCGCCGCCGGTCATGCGCGCGCCCACGGCCCCCGAGGTGAGGGCGGTCTCCACGGCGGCGTCGAGCTCGGGCGTGGAGATCTCGAAGTCGTCGCGCATCGACGCGTGGGACGCGACGAGGAGGTCACCGATGCCGCGTGCGCCCGCGGTGCGCAGCGTCGCGACGGTGTCCTGCACGCGCTGGTTCTCCGTGACGATGTGGCGCACGCGGCGGAAGGTCACGTCGTCCATCAGGCTCTCGGCGCGGGCGAGGTCGGCCACGGCGACGTCGCGCAGCGCGGGCACCCCGAGGATCGCGGCCCCGCGTTCGCATGCGGCGCGGCGTTCCCGGTAGCCGCCGGTGGAGTGCGCGTGCGTGACGCGGGTGTCCATCACGAGCACCGCGAGGCCGGCGTCGGCCATGCCCAGCGGCACGATGTCGGCGGTGAGAGAGCGGCAGTCGAGGAAGATCGCGGCGTCGGGCTCCCCGAGCATCGAGGCCATCTGGTCCATGATCCCGGTGGGCGCGCCGACGGCCTCGTTCTCGGCCGTCCGTCCGATCTGGGCGAGGGCGATGGCGTCGAGGCCGGTGCCCCAGAGCTCGTCCAGCGCGGTCGCGGTCGCGCCCTCGATCGCAGCGGACGACGAGAGCCCGGCCCCGACCGGGACGTTGGAGGCGATCGTGATGTCCAGGCCGGAGACAGCGGTCGCGGGGGCGGCCGCACGAAGGGCCCAGGCGACGCCGAGCGGGTACGCGGCCCACTCCGGCACCGCGGGTGCCGCCCCGGCCGGGGTGGGGAAGAGACGGTCGAGGTCGTCGAGGGCGATCTCGACCGGCTCGTCCGCGAAGGTCGAGGCGACGCGGAGCCGACCGTCGGTGCGACGCCCCACGGCGGCGACCGTCCGCTGCGGGATGGCGAACGGGAGCACGAAGCCGTCGTTGTAGTCGGTGTGCTCGCCGATGAGGTTCACGCGGCCCGGGGCGGACCAGACGCCGTCCGGTCCGTGTCCGGTGAGGGCGGTGAAGAGGTCGACGGCGGCGTCGTGTGCGGAGGTCATGCGGAGGCTTCCTGGTCGGCGCGGGCAAGGGCCTCGCGGAGTCGGGCGGCCCCCTGCTCAGGCGCGACCTCGGCGGCCCAGGCCCACATCGCGGCCTCGGAGCCCGCGAGGAACTTGAGCTTGTCGGCGGCGCGCCGCGGGCTGGTGAGCTGCAGGTGCAGGCGCACGGTGTCGCGGCCGACGTGGACGGGGGCCTGGTGCCAGGCGGCGATGTACGGGGTGGGGCTGTCGTAGAGGGCGTCGACGCCGCGGAGGAGGCGGAGGTAGAGCGGGGCGAGTTCGTCGCGCTCCTCCGCCGTCGTCTCGGCCAGGTCGGGCACGTGCCGATGCGGCATGAGGTGCACCTCGAGCGGCCATCGCGCCGCGAAGGGCACGAACGCCGTCCAGTGCTCGCCGCGGAACACCACCCGCTCGGACGCCTGCTCCTCGGCGAGGATGCGGGCGAAGAGGTCGGGCGCGGTGCGGTCGACCGCGTCCAGCACCCGGGCGGTGCGCGGGGTCACGTAGGGGTAGGCGTAGATCTGGCCGTGCGGGTGGGGGAGGGTGACACCGATCGCCTCGCCCCGGTTCTCGAACGGGAAGACCTGCTGGATGCCGGGGAGGGCGGACAGGGCTGCCGTGCGATCGGCCCAGGCCTCGATCACGGTGCGCGCGCGGGTCACGGTCTGGGTGCCGAAGGAGCCGGAGTGCTCGGGGCTGAAGCACACGACCTCGCAGCGGCCGACGGCGGTGCGGGTGCGCCCGAGTCCGAGGGCGTCGAGGTCGTCGAGGCCGCGCGGGGGGTTCGTCGCCCCGGGGGCGGTGCCGACCGGCTCGGCGAGGGCGGGACCGAACGCGGGGGAGCGGTTCTCGAACACGGCCACGTCGTACCGGGACGGCACCTCGGACGGATTCCCCGGCGTCTGCGGCGCGAGCGGGTCGGCGTCGGCTCCCGGCATCATGACGCGGTTCTGGCGGTTGGCGGCGACGGTGATCCAGTCGCCCGTGAGCACGTCGAGCCGCATGGTCGCGGTGTCCGGTCGAGGAGCCAGCGTCCGGGCGTCGACCGACCGCTCCGCAGCCAGGGTCGTGTCGGGGTCGTCGTAGTAGATGAGGTCACGGCCGTCGGCGAGGGTGGTCGGGCGCTTGACGACACCGGCGCCGAGACGCTCCGTGCGCAACTCAGGAGATTCGGGCGTGTTCACGTCAACATGGTAGGTCGGGCCGCGTGCTAACGTCAACATGACGGAGTTGTGAACGGAGGATCCCGTGGCCCGGAAGCTGTCGGCGGCGGTGTCCGCCCGTGTGTCCATGGCGACTGTGGCGGCGCGAGCCGGTGTCTCCGGGCAGACGGTCTCCCGCGTCGTCAACGGCAGCCCCCGCGTCGACCCGCAGACCCGGGCCCGGGTCGAAGCCGCCATGGCCGAGCTCGGCTACCGACCGCATCGGGCGGCGCGTGCCCTGCGCACCGGGCGCAGCCACACCCTCGGCCTCGTCGTGACCACCCTGGCCACGGTCGGCAACTCCCGGATGCTGCAGGCCACGGCCGAGGCGGCGGCGGTCCGTGGATACGCGCTCACCGTCGTCACGGCCGCGGACGGCGTGGAGGCCGCGTTCGCCCGGCTCGCCGATCAGGGCGTGGACGGGGCTCTCGTGCTGAACGAGGCCTCCGCGCTCGTCCCCGCCGCGACCCTGCCACCGGGGCTGCAGCTCGTCGTGGTCGATGCTCCGGGAGGCGGCGGAGCGACCGTGGTGCACAGCGATCATGCCGCAGGGGCGAAGGCCGCCACGCGCCACCTCCTGACCCTCGGACACGACGTCGTCCACCACCTCGCGGGACCGGCCGACTCGTTCGCCGCCGCCGAGCGCGAGCGGGGCTGGCGTGCGGCCCTGGTAAACGACGGTCTCACGCCTCCGGCGGTCGTGCGCGGGGACTGGAGCGCGGAGTCCGGCTTCGCCGCGGGCGCGGCCCTGGGTGCGGCGACCGCGGTCTTCTGCGCCAACGACCAGATGGCGCTCGGGCTGCTGCGGGCGGTGGCGGAGTCCGGGCGCGCGGTTCCGGCGGACGTCAGCGTGGTCGGCTTCGACGACATCCCGGAGGCGGCGAACTTCCTCCCGCCACTCACGACCGTCCGGCAGGATTTCGCGGCGCTCGCGCAGCGGGCGGTCACCGCACTCATCGCGGCTGTGGAGGGCGACGGGACGGCGACCGATCCCGCCGTACCCGTGGTGGTGCCGACCCGGCTCGTGGAGCGGGCGAGCACGGCACGCCGCTGACGACGCTCATCCCCGCGGCAGGAACTCCTCGGGACGAAAGGTCGTCGTGTCGCCGTCCGGCCAGGACACCGTCCCGTCGCCCTGCCGCAGATCGAGCCGGGGTGCCCCGGGACAACGCCCGAGCAGCACGCCGACGGCGATCCAGGTGTCGGGCCGCACCGCCGCCGAGAGCCACGGGGTGGCGGTCTCCGGACCGAGCGGGGTCACGTCCCGCTCCCGCCGGACGCCTGCGGTCGCGCCGTCGAGTCCGAGGAGCCCGACGACCCGGCTGTGCGTCTCCCCGCCGGGGGTGAGGGCGGCGGTGACGGCCGCGGGGCCGGTCTCGACGACGGTGGCGGCGGACAGCGCCCACCCGCCGATGCGGAGGACGTCGTCGTCGTGGATCGCTCCGTCCGGCCCTGCGCCCGCCCGCACCCGCACGAGCCGCACCTCCCACGGTCCGCGTACCACCGACACCACATCGACCACGGGGCCGATCGTCGTCTCGGCGGCCGTGCCGCCCCCGCCGACGTCGAACTCCGCACGGAAGCCGTCGTGCCAGTGCACGGGTCCGGAGGAGCCGCCGAGCACCGTGTCGTCCGTCTCCCGCAGCCGCCCCGTCAGGAAGCCCGAGCGGTGGCTCGCACGGCCCCCGCGCACCACGGCGACCGTGCCGTCCAGCCCGTCTCGCACGCCGGGCCCCGCGAGCACCGGGGCGGTCGCCGTGGAGTATCCGAGCTTCGCGTACAGCGGGGCGTCCGGCTCGTGCGACCCCGGCTTCCGATGGTCGGTGCCGTGGTTGACCACCCGCACGATGCCGTCCGCGGAGCCCGTCGCCAGCCACCCTGGGGCGAGGAGGACGCGGGTGAACGGCCCCCGCTCGATCGACAGGGGCTGTTCGACGGCGGTCCAGAACGGATGCGCGGCGGGGAGGGCGAGCGGCAGGAGCCCTTTCGCCGCCCAGTACGGGGAGCCGGGGCCGGAGTAGTCCTGGGCGAGCGGGCGCCAGGCGCTGTGCCAGCCCAGCGGAAGCACTCCGCCCGCATCCGGTGCGCCACGGTCGGTGAAGTGCCGGACCTGGCCGCTCACCGCCCGGCGCAGGAGACCGGGGTCGTGCCGCGAGGTACCGGAGAACGCCGCGACCCCGGCCGCGGCGGCCGTCGCGAAGCGGTAGGTGAGGCTGCGGCCCTGGAGGAGCGGCCCGCCGTCGGCGCCGACGAGATGCAATGCGTCGTCGAGGAAGGCGTCGAGCCGGGCGCGATAGCGGACGACCCGGTCCGTGTGCCGCGGCTCCCCGCCGACCATGTCCGCCCAGAGCAGCGGGTAGAACGACAGCGCCCAGCCGGCGTAGTGGTCGAACGACCGGGCGGCGCCGTCGGCGCTCCACCCGCCCTCGCGTTCGAAGCCGTCGAGGAGCGCGAGGTCGGTCGCGCGATCCGTGGCGGAGCAAGGCCCGCCGACGCTCTTCAGGAACTGCTCGACGAGCACCCGGAACCAGGCCCAGTTGTTCGGCGGGTAGCTGCCGCCGACGAACGTCGCGAGGTAGTCCACGGTGTGGGTCCGGGCCGTGTCGTCGAGGCGCGCCCACACGGTGTCGCGCGTGAGGTGCAGGCCCAGGGCGAGTGCCGCGGCCTCGACCTTCGCCTGGTCGACCTCGTCGGGGCGCGGCCACCGTTCGGCACCATCGGGGTCGACGCCCGCAGCGAGGCCCCGGGCGTACCGGTCGGCCAGCGACTCTGTGCCGAGCGGGTCGCCGGCGATGCGGAACGCGGCCAACAGGAACGTGCGGCTGAATCCCTCGAGCGCATCGACCGCGGAGCCGAAGCCACCGGGGGAGCCGGGGTAGCGGATGCCCGCGCCCGCCGGGCTCGCATGTCGGGCGGCCCCGTCGAGGATCGCATCGGCGACCGTCGTCAGGTGCGCGCGCGTCCATCCCGTATGCGGGGAGAGCGCGCGGTCCTCCGGAGGCAGCGCGAGGGGCGTCATGCGCTGTGCGCGAGGTCGGCGCGGTGCACGGGGTGTCGAGGCGGACGGCCGGTCACCCACGCGTCCAGCTCGTCGAGGGCGGCGTCGGCCAGCCGGTGCGCCTCGGTGCCGAGCGAGCCGGCGAGGTGCGGGGTGACCGCGACGTTCGGCAGGTGCAGCAGCGGGTGGTCGGGTGGAAGCGGCTCCGGGTCGGTGACGTCGAGGATCGCGTCGAGGCGACCGGAGGCGCACTCCGCGAGCAGCGCGTCGTGATCGAGGAGGGCGCCGCGCGCGGTGTTGAGCACGGTGGCGCCGTCGCGCAGGGCCGCGAGCTGCGCGCGGCCGATCATCCGGCGCGTCGCGGGCAGCGCCGGTGCATGCAGGGAGAGCAGGTCGACGGCGGGGAGCAGGGCCTGCAGCGGGACGAGCCGGGCGCCGGCCGCGGCCACCTCCTCGGGGTCCGCGTACGGGTCGGCGACGAGCACCTGCAATCCGGGGAAGGGGCGCAGCAGGTCGACGACGCGGCGCCCGATGCGGGAGAACCCGACGATGCCCACCGTGCGGTCGAGGTTGCCGATACGGCCCCCGACGCGGGGGCCGACGCGCAGGTCGTGCTGTGCGTCGGCCGTACGGAGCGGGAGGAGGGCGCGCTTGCCGGAGAGCAGGATCATCGCGAGTGTGTACTCGGCGACGGGAGCCGCGTTGGCCTCGGCGGCCGAGGTGAGCAGGATGTCGCGCTCCCAGAACGCGTCGGACACGAGGCCGCGCACGCTTCCCGCCGCGTGGAAGACGGCGCGCAGCCGGGGCAGACGGTCGAGCAGCTCCGCGTCCAGGACCGGAGCGCCCCAGCCCGTCACCAGCACCTCCGCACGGAGGAGGTCGTCCCGGGGCGCGGTGTCGAGGGCGGGCGTGTGCAGCGCATCGGCGGGCGCGGCGAGGGTCTGCAGGCGGGCGCGTCGAGCGTCGTCGAACACGAGGTTCCACGCCTCCGTCGAGAGGGCGGCGAGGACGGCTGGTCGGGGGGTCATGAGTCTCCGCAGTTCTGGGTATGCGCTTGCCGGGGCGTGGGGTTCCAGTGAAGACTGTGCGTTCGAGCGCAGGCAACGTGATCGAACCGAAACCGTCTGCATCGAACAGACTCGAACAACGAAGGCGAGAACCGGATGATCCCCCGCGGCACCCTCGGCGAGCACGCACCGCGGAGGTCGTCATGACCGAGGAGCGTCCCACCCCGCGTTTCGGCCTCTCCCGGCGGGAACGGATCCTCGACGAGCTGCGCCGGACGGGAGCGGTGCGCGTCGCCGATCTCGCCCGCGACTTCGGGGTGGCGGAGCTCACCATCCGCCGCGACATCACGACGCTGGCGGACCGCGGGCTGCTGACCCGGGTGCACGGGGGAGCGGTGCTGCGGAGCCCGCTGGACACGACCGTCGCCCGGGCCGCCCTCCCCGGGCCGCAGTTCCGCATCGGGATGGTGGTGCCGTCGCTGAGCTACTACTGGCCGCAGGTGGTCGTCGGCGCCCGGAGCGCCGGGGTCGAGGCGGGGGTGCAGCTCGTGCTCCGCGGGGCCAGCTACGCCGCGCAGGACCAACGCCGCCAGATCGCGACGCTCCTGGAATCCGGGACGGTGCACGGGCTCATCGTGGCCCCCGAGACGCAGGGCGCCGACGGACACGCGCTGCTCTCCTGGCTGGACACGCTCCCGGTGCCGGTCGTGCTCGTGGAGCGCCGGACCCCGCCGGCTCTCGCCCTCACCCGGATGCAGTCCGTGGCGACCGACCACGCGTTCGGGGGCGCGCTCGCCGCAGGGCACCTCGCCGCGCTCGGGCACCGGCGGGTCGGGATCCTCACCTCACCGCAGTCGCCGACCTCCGCCGGGCTGCGGCAGGGCTGGTCGCGGGCCGTCGCCGACCTCGGGCTCACGGTGACGGTGGACCGCGACGCGGCGCTGGACAGGGTCGAGGGGTCCGCACAGGCGGAGCTCGTCTCCTCGGTGCTCGCCGAGATCCGCGAGACCCGCACGACCGCCCTGCTCGTGCACTCCGACCCGCAGGCGCTCCTGCTCCAGCAGCATCTGCAGGACGCGGGCTGGCGGCTGCCCGATGACCTCTCGCTCATCGCCTACGACGATGAGGTCGCCGAGCACGGGTCCCCGCCGCTCACCGCGCTGCGGCCGCCGAAGCAGCACGTCGGGCGCCGCGCGGTGGAGCTCCTCGGGGAGCGGCTGCGCGAGGGAGCGGTCCGGCCGACGGAGCGCGTGGAGGTGGCTCCGGCGCTGCAGGTGCGCGCCAGCACGGCCCCTCCGCGCTAGGGGCTGGTTGCGAGGTCGTGCGTCTCATGCCATGATCTCGGAAAGCGCTTACCAACATTCTCCTGTCAGCGCCGACAGCTTCCACCGAGAGGAACGGACCGAGATGGCACAGGCCCCCACCCGCGAGATCGGGATCATCATGAACGGCGTCTCCGGGCGCATGGGATACCGGCAGCACCTGGTGCGGTCGATCCTCGCGATCCGCGACGAGGGCGGGATCGAGCTCCCCGACGGCAGCCGCGTGACCGTGCGGCCGATCCTCGTCGGGCGCAGTGAGGCCAAGCTCGCGGAGCTGGCGGCGAAGCATGGCATCGAGGACTGGACGACCGACCTCGACGCCGCCCTCGCCGATCCGCGGTGGGAGATCTACGCCGACTTCCTCGTCACGAAGGCCCGGGCGTCCGCGATCCGCAAGGCCATCGCCGCCGGAAAGGCGATCTACACCGAGAAGCCCACCGCCGAGTCGCTGGACGAGGCCCTGGAGCTCGCGCGGCTGGCGCGCGACGCGGGCGTGAAGACCGGCGTCGTCCACGACAAGCTCTACCTCCCGGGGCTGCAGAAGCTCAAGCGCCTCATCGACTCTGGCTTCTTCGGCCGCATCCTGTCCGTCCGCGGCGAGTTCGGCTACTGGGTGTTCGAGGGCGACTGGCAGCCCGCGCAGCGTCCGAGCTGGAACTACCGCACGGAGGACGGCGGCGGCATCATCACCGACATGTTCCCTCACTGGAACTACGTGCTGGAGAACCTCTTCGGCGAGGTCAAGAGCGTCTATGCGCAGGCCGCAGTGCACATCGCCGACCGCTGGGACGAGAAGGGCGAGCACTACACGGCCACGGCCGAGGACGCCGCCTACGGCATCTTCGAGCTCGACGGCGGGGCGATCGCCGAGATCAACTCCTCGTGGACCGTGCGGGTGAACCGCGACGAGCTCGTGGAGTTCCAGGTCGACGGCACGCACGGCTCCGCCGTCGTCGGACTGTTCGGCGCGAAGATCCAGCCCCGCAACGCCACGCCCAAGCCCGTGTGGAACCCCGACCTGGAGGACAGCCACGACTACGACGCCGACTGGCAGCAGGTGCCGACGAACGACGTGTTCCAGAACGGCTTCCGGCAGCAGTGGGAGGAGTACCTCACCTCGTTCGCCCTCGGGACGGACTACCCGTTCGACCTGCTCGCCGGCGCGCGCGGGGTCCAGTTCGCGGAGGCCGGACTCGCGTCCAGCGCCGAGGGGCGCAAGATCGTGCTCGAGCCGCTGACCCTGGACCACGCATGACCACCCTCCGCCTGCTCGCCGCCGACGGCCGCATCGCCGAGGCGGAGCTCCGGGAGGCCGGCGCCGTCACGAGGCCGGAGGGTCCGCTCCGCAGTCGGGTGGCCTACGCCGCCGCGCACGTCGTCCCGAAGGTCCACGCGGACAACACCCCGGGGCAGCCGGCCGACATCGACTGGGACGCGACGCTCGCGTTCCGCCGCAACGTGTACTCGTGGGGACTCGGCGTGGCCGACGCGATGGACACCGCGCAGCGCAACATGGGTCTGGATGCGGCGGCGGTGCGCGAGCTCATCGCCCGCAGCGCCGAGGTCGCCCGCGAGGAGGGCGGCACGGTCGTCGTCGGGGTCAACACCGATCACGTCGACGACGCGCGCATCCCGCTCGATCAGGTGATCGCCGCCTATCTCGAGCAGCTGCACTTCGCCGAGGAGCAGGGGGCGGGGCCGGTGCTCATGGCCTCGCGGCACCTGGCCAGGGTCGCGGAGAGCGCGGACGACTACCGCCGCGTGTACCGCGAGGTGCTCTCCCGCGCATCGGCACCGGTCGTGCTGCACTGGCTCGGCACCGCGTTCGACCCGGAACTCGCGGGATACTTCGCGCCGTCGTCGTCCGGCGGGACCGGCGGTGCCGCGTGGCAGGAGGCCGCCGAGGTGCTGCTCGACATCATCGGCGAGAACCGCGCCGCGGTCGCCGGGGTGAAGATGAGCCTGCTCGACGCGGAGTCCGAGGTGTGGGTGCGCGAGCGGCTGCCGGAGGGCGTGCGCATGTTCACCGGCGACGACTTCCACTACGTGGGCCTCATCGGCGGGGACAGCCTGACCGGCGCCGCCGCGCCCGAGGGGTCCGCGTCGCGCGGGCACTCGGATGCGCTGCTCGGCGCGTTCGCCGCTCTCGCCCCGGTGGCCTCCGCCGCGATCCAGGCGCTCGACGCGGGCGACCCCGAGCGGTACCTCGCCCTCCTCGGACCGACCGAGGATCTGAGTCGACAGGTGTTCGCGGCGCCGACCTTCTACTACAAGACCGGGGTCGCCTTCCTGTCCTGGCTCAACGGTCATCAGCCGGCGTTCCAGATGGTCGGGGGGCTGCACTCCGCGCGGAGCCTGCCGCACCTCAGTCGCATCGTCGAGCTGGCCAACGGGGCGCTCGCCCTGGAGCGGCCGGAGCTCGCGCGGGAGCGATGGCACGGCCTGCTCCGGCTGAACGGAGTGGACGCATGACCGCCCCCCGGAGCCTGGCGGCGGAGCGCGAGTCCCGGACAGCCGCCGTCGAGACCGTGCCGCACCCGCGGCTCTCGATCAACCAGGCCACCGTGAAGCACGCAGACCTCGCGACGGCCCTGCGCGTCACGGCGGGGGCGGGGGTCGAGGCCATCGGTCTGTGGCGGGAACCCGTGCAGGCAGTGGGACTCGATGTCGCCGCCCGCATGCTCACCGACTCCGGCCTGCGCTTCACGACGCACTGCCGCGGGGGCTTCTTCACGCTTCCGGCCGGTCCGGAGCGCGAGGCCGCGCTCGACGACAACCGCCGGGCGATCGAGGAGGCGGCCACCCTCGCGGCGGCCGGTGCGGAGGGTTCGACCGCGGTGCTGGTCCTCGTCGCGGGCGGTCTGCCGGGAGGCTCCCGCGACCTCGTCGGAGCACGGGAGCGCGTCCGCGATGCCATCGGCAGCCTGGCGGAGGACGCCCGGGCCGCCGGGGTGACCCTCGCGATCGAGCCGCTGCATCCGATGTACGCCTCGGACCGTGCCGTGGTCTCCACCCTCGGTCAGGCGCTCGACATCGCCGCGGACTTCGACCCTGCCGTGGTCGGTGCCGCCGTCGACACGTTCCACATCTGGTGGGACCCGCAGGTGCTCGACCAGATCGCCAGGGCCGGACGCGAGGGCCGCATCGCCACGTATCAGGTGTGCGACTGGAAGACCCCCCTCGCCGCAGACCCCCTCCTCTCCCGGCACTATCCGGGGGACGGTGTGATCGACTTCGGCACCCTGACCCGGGCCGTGCAGGACACCGGTTACGACCGTGACATCGAGGTGGAGATCTTCCATGCCGACGTCTGGGCCGACGACCCAGCCCGTGTGGTCCGCCGCACGGCCGAGGCCTTCGCGACGGCGGTCGCCCCCCACCTGTGAGTCCGGGTGACCCCCGGCCCGGTCCCGTCCCGTCCCGTCCCCACCTCGGCCCCGGTCCCGGTCCCGCCGCGGTTCCGGATGCACGACCCCGCCACGGATGCACGACCCGTTCCCGGGTGTCGGCCGTCCCGTCGTGCCCAGGTCGTGCATCCGTCCCGGCCTCGGTCGTCGTGGCCCGGGGGACACCTGCACGACTCGGGTGCGTGGGCAGGGTCAGACACGGGTTCCGGTCGTGCGGGCGGGACGGGGTCGTGCAGATGGGACTCGACACGGGGATGGAACGGGCCGGGACGTCCGACCCGGGAATCGGGAGGACTGAGAGGATGACGGGATGACGGGGATCCGTGCGGGGCTGTGCTCGGTGACGTTCCGGGCGCTGCCGCCGGAGATGATCGTCGCGCTCGCGGCCGCCGCGGGTCTCGACGTGATCGAGTGGGGCGGTGACGTGCATGTGCCGCCGGGAGACGTCGACCGTGCGGCGGAGGTCGCGCGGATGACCACGGATGCCGGGCTCGCCGTCGCGTCCTATGGGTCGTACTTCCGCGCCGGTCCGGAGGAGTCGCTGACCGCGGTCCTCGACAGCGCCGCGGCGCTCGGTGCCGACCGGGTACGGGTGTGGGCGGGTGGTCACGGCTCGGCGGAGGCGTCGGACCAGGAGCGTGCCCGCGTCGTGACCCGGCTCCGCGCGGCCGCGGTCGAGGCGGCCGCCCGGGGCACCGGACTCGCCCTGGAGTTCCACGGCGGCACGCTCGCCGACACCGCCCCGGCCACGCTCGCGCTGCTGCACGAGGTCGACCACCCGATGCTGTCGACGTACTGGCAGCCCACGGTCGGCGCCACCGTCCCCGTGGCGCTCGAGGAGTTCCGTCGGCTCGGCCCGCATGTCTCCGCCGCTCATGTCTTCTCCTGGTGGCCGCGCACCGAGCGCCACACCCTCCGCTCCCGGTCCGCGCTCTGGACCCGGTTCTTCGCGCACGCCGCCGCCTCCGCGCACCCGCCGCGCGACGCGCTGCTGGAGTTCGTGCCCGACGACGCCCCGGAGCTGCTCGCCGGGGAAGCCGCCGCCCTCCTCGGGTTTCTCGGGCGGCAGCCGTGAGCGCCCCTCGAACGGGTTCCGTTCCCGTCGGTAGGCTCGGAGCATGACCCCGTCCGCCACACCGGCAGAGCCGCCGGCCGCGCGTCGCCCCCGTCACGCGCGGGGACCGGCACCCACGCTGCACGACGTCGCACTTGAGGCCGGGGTCTCGCTGGCGACCGCGTCCCGCGTGCTCAACGGTTCCGAACGCAAGGTCGCGGCGCCCTTCCGGGAGCGGGTGGAGGCCGCCGCCGAGGCCCTCGGGTACACGGCCAACGTCTCCGCGCAGGCGACGGCCCGCGGACGCTCGCCGGTGATCGCGCTCCTCGTCGCCGACATCGCCGACCCCTACTTCGGCCTCATCGCGTCGGGCGTCGCCCGGGGTGCCGACGAGCAGGGGCTCGTCGTGACCGTGGCCATCACCGAGCGCGACCCGGCGCGGGAGGCGCGCATCGTCCGCGCGCTGCGCGGACAGCGTCCGCAGGGCCTCATCCTCGCCGCCTCGCGGACGCAGGAGGAGGGGCAGGCCGAGACCGCCCGCGAGCTCGCCGAGTTCACCCGCCTCGGGGGTCGTGTGGTCGCCTTCGGTGCGGACGGGGACGGGGATCGTCGAGTGGAGATCGACAACCGGGCCGGGGCAGCCGCGCTCGGCCGTCGCATGGCGGCACTCGGCTATCGCTCCGCCGTGCTCGTCGGGGCGGCGGAGGGCGTGCGGACCTCGGACGACCGGCTGGCGGGCTTCCGCGCCGGCTTCGCGGAGGGCGGCGGAGAGGTCGCGCAGACCGTCCGCGGAGACTTCCGCCGCGAATCCGGGGCGGCGGCGATGACCGAAGCCCTCGCCACCGGTGTCCCCGAGGGCACCGTCGTGTTCGGCATCAGCGACGTCGTGGCGATCGGCGCGATGGCGGCCATCCGCGCGGCCGGCCGGGAGGTCGGCGCGGACATCGCGGTCTGCGGCTTCGACGACGTGCCCTCGAGTCGCGACGTCACCCCGGCCCTCACCACGGTCTGCGTGCCGCTGAGCGATGCCGGGTACCAGGCCTTCCGCGCGATCGTCGACGAGGACTGGCAGCAGCCGACGCTCCCCCTCGAGGTGGTCGTACGCGCGAGCACCCCGGGGCTCGGGGCATGACCCGCGTCGTCATCGCTCCGGACAGCTTCAAGGGCACGATCACCGCGGCCGAGGCCGCCGCGGCACTCGCCGACGGCTGGCGGGAGGTCGAGCCGGCCGCGGACATCGTCCTCCGTCCGATGGCCGACGGCGGGGAGGGGACCGTCGCGGCGTTCGCGACGGCCGTACCGGATGCACAGCGCCTGCCGGTCACGGTCGACGGTCCGGCGGGCACTCCCGTCGAGACGTCGTGGCTGCTCCTGCCGAGCGCGACCGACGCCCCCGGCGGCACCGGCGTCGTCGACATCGCCTCGACCTCGGGCATCGAGCTCCTCGACGGTCTGCGCCCCTGGGAGGCCGACACGACCGGCTTCGGCCAGGCGATCGCCGCGGCCCTCGATCACGGGGTCTCCCGCCTGATCGTCGGCATCGGCTCCAGCGCTTCCACCGACGGCGGCACCGGCATGCTCACCGCTCTCGGGGCACGCTTCCTCGACGCGGACGGTGAGCCGGTGGCGCGGGGCGCGCGTGGTCTGGCGGACCTCGTCACGGCGGACCTCGGCGCGCTGCGCACGGCACCCGACGTCCGCGTGCTGACCGATGTCACGAATCCGCTCGTCGGCCCCCGCGGCGCGGCGGCGGTGTTCGGCCCGCAGAAGGGCCTCACGGCGCCGGAGGACATCGCCCGTGTCGACGACGCGCTCGCGCACCTCGCCGCCCTCCTTTCCGTCGATCCGGCGCTTCCCGGCACGGGTGCCGCCGGAGGGACGGGGGCCGCGCTCGTGCGCTGGGGCGGGGTCCTCGCTCCGGGGGCGGCCGAGGTGGCGGCCCTCATCGATCTGGCCGGCGCCGTCCGTGGTGCCGAGGTCGTGATCACCGGCGAGGGATCCTACGACGGACAGTCGGGCGACGGGAAGGTGCCGTCGTTCCTCGCCGCGCTCGCGGCGGAGGCGGGGGCGCGACCGCTGCTCGCCGCAGGACGGATCGCGGAGGATGCGGACACGAGCCTCTTCGCGGAGGCGGTGTCGTTGACCGCGCTGGCGGGGTCGACGACCGCCGCCCTGACCGACCCCGCACGGTGGCTGCGGGTCGCGGGCGCGGCTCTCGCCCGGACGCGGTGACCGGCCCGGAGGCCCCGCCTGCGGGGGCGATGCCAGCGCGGACACGGTCATGCGTTGACACGGCAGAACCGTCGGCATAGACTCGCAACACCGAACGGGAATGCGCTTTCCCGAATCCTTC
Organism: Microbacterium sp. K36; assembly: GCF_004794355.1. NCBI lineage: Bacteria > Bacillati > Actinomycetota > Actinomycetes > Micrococcales > Microbacteriaceae > Microbacterium > Microbacterium sp. K36. The sequence goes on from NZ_SSDN01000057.1 coordinate 33,677, forward strand.
ACGAAGATGTCGAGGACCCCATGTCGTCTGCCCCCTCCGCGACCATGACCCTGGCGATCGCCGCCGATCGCCCCGAGCCTCCGGGCATCGTCCGCTGGTGGAGCCGCCACTGGCACCCGCTCGTCTTCGTGCTCGCGGTGCTCGCGCTCTGGTGGGTCTCCACGAGCCTCGGCTGGGTGCCGGCGTTCATCATCCCGTCGCCGGCCGACACCTGGGCGGCCTTCACCGACAACGCCGCCTACCTCGCGCAGAACACCTGGGTCACCACCTACGAGACCGTGATCGGATTCGTCATCGCGGTCGTCGTCGGCGTCCTGGTCGCCGTGCTCATGGTCTACTCGCGGGGTCTGGAGCAGACGCTCTATCCCGTCATCCTCTTCGCGCAGGTCATCCCGAAGATCGCCATCGCCCCCCTGTTCGTCGTCTGGCTCGGGTTCGGGGCGGAGCCGAAGATCCTCGTGGCCGTGCTCATGGCGTTCTTCCCTGTCGTCATCTCGGGCCTCGCGGGTCTGCGCACCGTCGACCCGGAGATCCTCCAGCTCGCGTCGACCATGGGAGCGAGCCGCTTCAAGACCTTCCTCAAGGTGCGGCTGCCCGCGGCTCTGCCCGAGCTCCTCTCCGGCCTCAAGGTCGCCGCGACGCTCGCGGTCACCGGTGCCGTCGTCGGCGAGTTCGTCGGCGCGAACGAGGGCCTCGGCTACGTGATCCTCCAGGCCAACGGCAACCTCGACACCGCGATGCTCTTCGCCGCGCTCATCATCATGTCGCTGCTCGGCGTCATCCTCTTCGGCATCATCCAGATCGCCGAGCGCTTCCTCATCCCGTGGCACGCCTCCAAGCGCGACGTCGCCGCGGCCACCGTTCGACTCTGACCCCCCTCGCCCCCACGAAAGAAGGCACTGATGAAGAAGTCAGGCACCATCCTCAGCTCGATCGCCCTCGCGTCCGCCGCAGTGCTCGCCCTCTCCGGCTGCGGAGGATCGACGGCCCCGGCGAGCTCCGGCGACGGTGACGACGGCGAGCTCACGCCGGTCACCCTCATGCTCAACTGGTACCCGTACGGCGAGCACGCGGCCTTCTACTACGGCGTCGACCAGGGCATCTTCGAGGAGCACGGCATCGACCTCACGATCAAGGCCGGCCAGGGCTCGACGAAGACCGCGCAGGCCGTCGGGCAGGGGCAGGTCGACTTCGGCTGGGCGGACACCCCGGCCGTCCTCGCGAACATCGACAAGGGCGTCGGCATCAAGAGCGTCGGCGTCTTCCTGCAGACCACGCCGTCGGCCGTGCAGGTCTTCGCCGACTCCGGCATCTCCAGCCCGGAAGACCTCAAGGGCAAGACCATCGCGGTCTCCGCGGGCGACGCCCCGACCACCACCTTCCCGATGTACCTCGAGGCCGTGGGCCTGGAGGAGGGCGATGTGACGCAGCAGAACCTCGACGCCGCGGGCAAGATCGCCGCCATGCTCTCGGGCAAGGTCGACGGCCTCATCGGCTTCGCGCACGACCAGGGCCCGACCATCGCCGACAAGAGCGGCAAGGACGTCGAGTACCTGCGCTACTCCGACGCGGGCCTGAACTTCTTCAGCAACGGCCTCATCGCCCCGACCGACACCATCGAGAACGACCCGGAGCTCGTCGAGGCGCTGGTCGCCGCGACCTCCGAGGCCTTCGAGGCCGCGCAGGAGGACCCCGAGGCGGCGGTGGCCGCGATGGAGGGCAAGGACCCGCAGATGCCGTCGCAGGAGGTCCTGCTGCACCAGTGGGAGGAGACCATCGAGCTGCTCCACACCGACGCCACCGAGGGCCAGGCTCCCGGCGCGAACGCCACCGAGGACTGGGAGTCCACGCTGGAGGTGCTGTCCGAGGCCGGGCTCATCTCGGGCGACGGCGATGTGGAGACCTACTTCGACGACGCCTTCACCCCCGGGAAGTGAGACCGATCGTCATGGACACTCACGTTCAGCAGGAACGCGGACCCGCGGCCACGAGCACCGCTCCGGCGCTCGAGGTCACGGATCTCGCGATCACCTTCGCCTCCAAGCGGCGCCAGGTCACGGCTCTCGAGGGTGTCGACCTGCGCGTCGAGGAGGGGGAGTTCCTCTCCATCGCCGGGCCTTCGGGCTGCGGCAAGTCGACGCTCCTGAAGGCCGTGGCGGGACTCACCGCTCCGAGCCGCGGCAGCATCCGGCTGCGTGGCGACGAGGTCCGCGGTCCGCGGCAGGATATCGGCTACGTGTTCCAGCGGGCGGCGCTCCTGGAATGGCGCAGCGTCCGCGGCAACATCCTCCTGCAGGCCGAGATGCGCGGGATGGACATGCGCAAGGCCCAGGCCCGTGCCGACGAGCTCATCGAGATGACCGGGCTCACCGGCTTTGAGAAGTCGCTGCCGCACGAGCTCTCCGGAGGCATGCAGCAGCGGGTGTCGCTGTGCCGCGCGCTGTTGCACGAGCCGCGGGTGCTGCTCATGGACGAGCCGTTCGGTGCCCTCGACGCCCTCACGCGCGAGCGCATGAACGTCGAGCTCAACCGGATCTGGAGCGCCACCGGCACGACCGTGCTGCTCGTGACCCACTCGGTCGCGGAGGCGGTCTACCTCGCCAGTCGCGTCATCGTGATGGGACCGCGCCCCGGACGGATCCTGGAGGAGCACCGCGTCGACCTCCCGGCCCGCCGCGGCTACGCCGACGTTCTGGAGACGGAGGAGTTCCACCGCGTCTCCAGCCGCGTCCGCGAGCTCCTCGGCTCCTCCACCGACGCCGACTGACCCCGCCCCGCCCCCGCCCCCGCCCCGCCCCC
>NZ_SSDN01000058.1:0-31586 GCF_004794355.1 Microbacterium sp. K36
CGGATGCTCCCACGACCCAGCCATCACGACCAGGCCCGCAGGGCAACTTCTCTATCTTACCGATCTCGTTTCCGTTGTCAAGTCCGAATTTCTTCGGCCTGACCGTGGGAACGGATCAGCATCCTTCATCCGGTTCACTCAGTGAGTGTGTGGGATTCGGGAGGTGTTAGCTGCTTGACGGGAGCCGGTCCGAGGACCTCCGCTCAACCGTTTGGGGCGAACAGGTAATAACTTACGTGGGTTCCGGGCATCGGGCAAATCACCGTCGATTCCCGGGCGTGTCGCCCGTTCCCCTCAGTCCGACGCCCTTCCGGTCGGCGCGAACCGCGCGGAGTCGGAGAGGTCCTCGGGCTGCATGTCCCCGATGCGCTTCGGCGTCGCGACGACGGCCAGCAGCGACACCAGGCAGGCCCCGATGACGAACAGCACCACGAACCAGAGCCCTCCCCCGGCGGCCGCGACGAGGGCGGTGGCGATGAGGGGGGTCGGGCCGGCGACCAGAGCGCCGTTGAGCTCCCTGGCCGTCGCGACGCCGGTGAACCGGTAGCGGGTCGGGAAGAGGTTCGTGAGGAAGGTCCCGGTGGAGGCCGCGGTCGCGCCCACGGCGACGACTCCGAGCGCCGTCATTCCGAGCGCGGCGAGCACCGGGTCTCCGGACTGCAGCGAGAGGAAGACCGGGTACGTGAGCACGATCCCGGCGACCGAGCCGAACATCACCACCCGCTTGGCCCCGAAGCGATCGACCGCGACCCCGCCGAGGACGGGAGCGAAGGCGGTGAGCAGCGAAGACACCAGTACCGCGATCAGCGCCTCGACCCGGGGCATCCCGACCGTCAGCGTGAGGTAGCTCAGCGCGAAGGCGCTCAGCACGTAGTTCGTCACGTTGTGACCGCACACACTGAAGAAGCCGAGGATGAGCTCGCGGGGACTGCGGCGGAAGAGCTCGGCCAGGGGCACCTTCGTCGCGGTGTGCTCGGCTTTCGCCACGGCGTCCCGGTACTCGGGCGTCTCCTCGAGGCGGCGACGGATCCACAGCGCGAGGATGAAGAGGACGGCGGAGACCAGGAACGGGATGCGCCAGGCCCAGCCGAGCAGCACATCGCCCGGGAGCATCGAGGCGAACGTGAAGGCCAACGTCGCGAGGAACGCTCCGCCAGGGGCGCCCGAGGTGACCAGTCCGATCACCCTTCCCCGGCGCGGTTCGGGTGCGTACTCCGCGACGAGCGTGAGGGCACCGGCGAGTTCCGCACCGGCGCCGAAGCCCTGGATGAAGCGAAACAGGATGAGCAGGATCGGCGCGGCCAACCCGATCGCCTCGGCGGTCGGGAGGACCCCGATGCCCACGGTCGCGATCCCCATGAGCACGATCGTCAGGATCATCGCGGGCTTCCGGCCGACCCGGTCGCCGAGGTGGGAGATGAGGAGGCCGCCGAGCGGCCGCACGACGAAGCCGACGGCGAAGGTCGCGAAGGCCAGCATCGAGGCGGAGGCCGGGATGACGTCCGGGAAGAAGAGCGGGCCGATCACGAGGCCCGCGGCGGCGCCGTAGAGGGCGTAGTCGTACCACTCGATGAGGGTGCCGAAGTAGGCGGCGGCGATCGCGCGCCTCGCCTGCGGGGTCATGGTGCGCTGCTGTTCGTGGGCCATGGGGTGTCCTTTCGTCATTGAAAAGTGCTGGCGTGGTCGTGGCTATCCGGTGGGCGCGAGGACCGCGGTCCCCCGGCCGCGCAGTTCGGCGGTCGTGCGCACGCCGAGGAGCTGCATCGTCGACAGGGTCTCGTCGGCAACGAGGTCGAGCGCCCGCTCCACTCCGATGCGGCCGCCCGCCATGAGGCCGTACATGTATCCCCGGCCGAGGAAGACGAAGTCGGCCCCCGCGGCGATCGCGGCCACGACGTCGAGCCCGCTGCGAATGCCGGAGTCGAGCAGGAGGGGGACGTCGTCGCCGAGGGCGGCCCGCACGGCGCCCACGACCTCGATGGGCGCGATCGCACGGTCGAGCTGGCGCCCACCGTGGTTGGAGAGCCAGATGGCGTCCGCACCGGCGTCGATGAAGCGCTCGGCGTCGGTGGCGGAGAGGACGCCCTTCACCACGATCGGCCCGTTCCAGTTCCCCCTCAGCCACCGCACGTCGTCCAAGGACAGGGCGGGATCGAACATGCTGCTCACTACGTCGGTGACGCTTCCAGACCGCGGACCGAAGTTCGCCATGGCCGGTGCGTCGTGCGCCAGAAGGTCGAGCGACCACGCCGGGTGGAGGGCAGACTGCGCGGCAGTGCGCAGCGTCAGACGCGGCGGCATTGAAAGTCGGTTGCGGTCGTCGCGGTAGCGCTGCCCCGGGACCCGGGTGTCGACGGTCAGCACGAGAGTGTCGAACCCTGCCGCGGCGGCCCGCTCGATGAGGGCGAGCGACGCGGCGCGATCGCGCCGCAGGTAGAGCTGGAACCAGCGGCGCGCAGCGGGGGCCGCGTCTGCGACGTGCTCGATGCTCCGCGTGCCCATCGTGGAGAGCACGAAGGGCACGTTGCGGCTCGCGGCCGCGCGCACACCGTCGGTCTCGCCCGTCGCACGCATGAGGGCGGTGAGACCGATCGGCGCGATGCCGATCGGCATCGCGTGCTCGCGTCCCAGCAGCCGGGTGGCGAGCGACGCCCCCGCCGCACTCTCGGTGACGGACGGCACGAACTTCCGACGGGCGAAGGCCGACTCGTTGTCGCGCGCAGCCTGCTCGGTCACCGCGGCACCCTCGACGTAGTCGAAGACGAATCCGGGCACCCGTCGCTTCGCCAGCCGTCGGAGGTCGTCGAGGCTGCGGGCTTCAGCCACGCGCTTCGCCTCGGTGGGAAACGCGGGCGGAGCGAAGCTCAACAGCTCGGTGAAGGTGCGGATGCGACGTCGCAACAATCCTGGATCCTCTCGGCAACTCCCATCGAGGCCGAAGAGCCGACCGCGGTGTCGGCACCCACCATAGCCGTCGAATATCTTCGGCACAATAGGCATATTCCTGAGATATATCTGGAGTGCTCATGGCGCCACGAGGACGAGGCCAGGGTGGTTCAGGCCTCGAGGAACGCCTGGAGGACGAACTCCCGCAGCTCGACGAGGTGCCGGCGCATGGCCTCCTCGGCCGCCTGCGGATCGCCGGTGCGGATCGCTTCGAGCACCTGCTGGTGCCCGTTGTTCTCGACGTCCGAGTGGATGCGCGCATCGATCGCCGGGATCAGGTGATGACTCCGCGTCGTCTCGTCGAACAGTCCGCTCATGAGCGTCTTCGCCCGAGCGTTGCGTGCCGCGCCGAGGATGCACTCGTGGAACGCGCGGGCCGCATCGGTCAGCTCCGCTGTGCCCGAGCCGCTGCGCTGCGCCTCCAGGATCGAGCTGAGCTCCTCGACGAAGGCCTCGTTGCCGTAGCGGGTCGCCCCCGCCGCCATCGGCGGTTCGATGATCAACCGCAGGTCGAGCACCTCGCGCACCTCGTTGATACCCAGCGGGCGGACGACGTATCCGCGTCGGGGAAGGGCGACGACGAGCCCCTCGACGACGAGGATCTGCAGGGCCTCACGCACCGGCGTCTTCGACACCCCGAACCGCGCGGCCAGCTCGGGTTCGATGACGACCTCGCCTGGGGCGAGCCGGGTGCGGACGATGTCGTCCCGCAGCGCCACATACACCTTCTGCGTGCGCGACAGCACCCGATTCCCGTCGCCGAGGGCCGCGGCACGGCGCTGGCTGTCGGCGGCATGCGTGTGCAGGGTCGAGCCGGATTCGCTGGGCGTCGCGTCCATGCCCTCAGCCTAGGGGCACCGAATCGAACCCCCGGCCGCTGCTGAGCGGCCTCGTCGCGGCGATCGGATCGGTCGCGTGCCCCAACGCAAGAACCTCGCCCCGCGAGGATGCGGGGCGAGGTTCTTGCGTTCTGGTGCTGTGGACCTAAGGGGATTCGAACCCCTGACCTCCTCGATGCGAACGAGGCGCGCTACCAACTGCGCCATAGGCCCGTGAACGACATCTACGTTATCACGCTCGCGATCCCGGACATGACGAAGGCCCCGGATCTCCGTGTTTTCAACGGGAGTCGGGGCCTTCGTGGTGGCGGTGACGGTGGGATTTGAACCCACGGTAGGGGGTTACCCTACACAACTTTTCGAGAGTTGCACCTTCGGCCGCTCGGACACGTCACCGCGGATCAGTTTACGACACCGGGGCCGAGCGCGCGAATCGGCGGGTCACCAGGCGGTGGCGACCTCGGCGTGGGCGCGGAGGATGCCCTCCGTGGAGCCGGCGGGGGCGCGCCCGATGCCACACTCCGTGGCGACGCCGAACTCCGGCGCGAACGGGACGGCGGCGGCGATCCGGCGACGGGCACCCTCCGCGCCGTCCTCCCGATGCACGAGGCCGAGGTAGAGCTCCTCGACCGGGGTGAGCGCGGCGAGCGGAGCGAAGTACGCCTCGTCATCGTGGCCGATCGGCACGGGAAGGTGCAGCCAGGTGAGCGGGCGGCGCGCCGCGGCGATGACGGCGTTGGCGTAGCGGACGAGGGAGCCGGCGTCGGTCGGCTCGAAGAAGTGCTTCTCCCCCGCGTCGCCGTAGCAGAGGTGCACGCCCACCTCGACGTCGTCCGGGACGGCGTCGACGAGGGCGGCCAGACGCGAGACGAGGCCGTCGAACGGGTCACCGGGCCACCACGCCTCCATGACGGCGCCGTAGCCGGAGGCCCCCTCGAGGATGCCCATCTCGCTCGCGACGTCCCACTGCACCGCGAGGTCCTGGTGCGGGATCGCGGCGAGGATCTCGTCGAGCTCACGGAGCATCGCGGCGGTGTACACGGGCTCGATCGCGGCCCGGTCGTCGCCGTGGAAGAACGAGGAGATGACGGCGAGCGGGGTCGGCAGCGACACCTGGAACCGAGTGCTCGCCGGGACGGCCCCCTCCTCACGCAGCCGGGCGAAGAGCTCGTACGACTCGATCGCTGCGGAGGCGTAGCCGAGCGCAGGGAGCGCGATCGTCGCCGGGTCCACGCCCTCGGCAATCCGCAGACCCCGGGCGTCGATGCCGGCGGGGAACGGGATGGGCTCGTCGCCGATCCGCTCGATGCCCTCCGCCTGGCCGATGACGTCGGGCTGGAACATGATCCAGTGGAACCGCTTGCCGACCTCGCCGTCCGGGATGCGACGCAACCGGTCGCCGAGCAGCTCCGCCGCGGTGCGCATCGTCGTCTCGGCGTCGTCGAAGTTCACACTGCCCACGAGAAGGGCACCCTGGGGCTGCGTCATGGCCCCAGGATATCCCTCGCCGACCCACCCCCTTCCGGCCGAGCCACCCCTCTGCGTGCGGCCGGAAGGGGGTGGGACACACGCAAGGGGGTGGGTCGGCGAGGGGAGCTCGGGATTAGGATTGCCTAAGAACCCGCCGCCTCCGGGGGCAGAACGACGGGAAGGATGCAAGCAGCATGGGATTCATCACGTCTGCGGCGCTCGCCGAGACCGGATACGTGGTCCTCGACGACGCGACCACCCCGGTGGACCCGTCCGAGTGGCAGGACCTCGAGTACGTCGGCTGGCGCTCCTCCGGCATCACCCGCTTCGCACCGCTGTCGAGCTACGCCGGCGAGATCGACTGCAATGGCTTCTGGAACCATACGCCCCCGCGCACCGACAAGGATGGCGTCTGGATTCCCTCGCAGGTCGCGATCGCCCCGACCCTGCAGCGCCGCGCCCTGGCCCCGGGCGCCGGCGTCGGCCGCTGCCGGGTCATCGAGCTCCAGCCCAACGACTACGCCGACGCGATCTACAACCTGCACCAGGACGACAACAACCGCCTCAACGAGCCGGGCACGGGCTGGGTGGTCCGCGGGTATTACAACCTCACCGACGACACCGACTCGATGCTCATCCTCCGCTCCGACCGGTTCGACCCGGCCACCGAGGTCCGGCTGCCGCTGCGCGCCGGCTCCCGGATCATCGTCGACACGCAGCGCTTCTGGCATGCCGTGTGGCATCGCGGGACAGGCCCCCGGTACGCGCTCATCACCTCCTGGACCAGCGGCCCCGAGCTCGACGCGTACATCGCCGCGCACCACGGCGACCCGCATCCCCCGACGGTCGACCTCGACCCGCGTGTGGTGGACGAGGCCCAGGTCGAGATGCACCGCCGGATCGAGGAGCGCCGTCGCGCATTCGAGGCGCAGGGCATCGTGATGGAGCCGCCCGCCGACATGAACCTCGTCGGCTGAGGCTCAGACCGTCCGGCCGCCCTCGATCCGCACGACCCGGTCGACCGTCCCCGCGGGCGGCGCCACGTGCGAGATGAGCAGCACCGACTGCTCCCCCGTGGCCTGCAGCAGGTCGCGCAGGAGATCGTCCGAGGCCTCGGGGTCGACGCCCGCCGTCGGCTCGTCCAGCACGAGCACCGGGAAGCCGCGGAGCAGCGCGCGAGCCAGAGCGATCCGCTGCGCCTGACCGCCGGACACCAGCGCACCGCGGTCGCCCACCCGCGCATCGAGCCCTCCGCGCTCGCGCACCCACGCCGCGAGTCCCACGCGGTCGAGCACGGCGAGGAGCTCCTCGTCGGTGGCCGTGTCCCTGGCGAAGAGGAGGTTCTGCCGCACGTCCTCGTCGAAGAGCTGCGGCTGCTGCTCGCACAGACCGACGACGCGGCGCAGTGACGGCCCGGACAGCGACGCCGCGTCGAGATCACCGATCCGGTACTCGCCGTCCACGCGGAGGAAGCCCACGAGCGCGGCCGCCAGCGAGCTCTTGCCCGCCCCGCTCGCCCCGGAGACGAGCACCCGCTCGCCGGGAGCGAGGTCGAGGTCGATGCCGTTCAGCGCCGCCGCTCCTCCGGGCCAGTGCGCCGTGGCTCCCCGCAGCGTGAGCGCGGGGACGCCGTCGACCTCGACGTCCTCCCCCGCGTCGGTCCGCAGCTCCGGCGGCATCCGTTCGGGCAGCACGTCCACGATGCGCTCCGCGCTCGCGCGGACGCTGCGCCACGAAGCCGCCGCGATGGGCACGGCGCCGAACACCTCGAACACGACCATCGGCACGAGCACCGCGACCGCGAGCCACGGAGCGTCGATGGCCCCGGTGGCGAGGCCCGGGGCCGCCACCGCGAGCGCCCACACCGAGGCGGCGCCGGCCATCAGCGAGACCACTCCGGCCGCGACGGCCTGCGCCAGCGACGCCCGACCGACGACCCGGCGCAGGGCGGCATCCGCGACGCGGATCCGCTCTCGGGCCTGTGACTCCGCGCCGAACGCGAGCAGCACGTCGAGGCTGCCGAAGTAGTCGACGAGGGCGGCGGACACCTCGGCCCGACGCGCCGACACCGCGGCCTCCGCACGGGAGCCGAAGATCCAGCCCAGCCCGACGGCGGCGAGCGCGGCGACGAGGAGGCAGACGGCGAGGGTGAGCGCGGCGGGCGGCGACACGAAGGCGAGGAAGCCGACGGCCCCCAGGGCGACCACGCCCGAGACGGCGAGCGGCTGCACGACCCGGAGCGGGAGGTTCTGCAGGTTCTCCACGTCGTCGACGAGGGCCGCGAGCACCTGGCCCCGGTCCGTCGCGCCGAGCCCCGCCGGCGAGAGCGGGATGAGGCGGCGCACCATGTCGGACCGGGTCGTGGCGAGCTGCCGGAGCGCGGCGTCGTGACCGCTCAGCCGCTCGAGGTACCGCGTGACGGCCCGGGTCACGGCGAAGAACCGCACCCCGACGACCGCGATGGACAGCGGCACGAGGGAGTCGACGATCGACGCGCTCACGATCAGCCAGCCGCTCACCGCGAGGAGGCTCACCGCGGCGGTCGCCGACAGCACACCCCAGATCAGCCCGGGGAGGAAGCGTCGGAACGGCGGCTGCGCGAGCCGGAGCACCTTCCGGACCCGGTCGCTGCGGTTGGTCTCGGTCATGCGCTCACCCCCAGCGCCACGATCCGGTCGGCGATGTCCCTGGCGGAGCGGCGGTGGGAGACGAGCAGGACGGTGGCGCCGGCATCCGCCCGTGCGCGCAGCGACCGCCACAGCCGCTCCTCGGTGTCGGCGTCGAGGGCGCTGGACGGCTCGTCGAGCGCGAGCATCCGCTCCGGCATTCCGTCGTGGCGGTACAGTGCCCTGGCCACCGCGACGCGCTGCGCCTGTCCTCCCGACAGCCCTGCGCCCTGCACGCCCAGCACGCGGTCGGCCTCGATCCCCTCGGCGCAGGCGGCATCCAGAGCGCTGCGCACACGGGCGAGGTCGGGAGCGGCATCCCCGAGGGCGACGTTCTCCGCGACCGTGCCGCGCATCAGCCCCGGCGTCTGCCCGGCCCAGGCGAGCCAGTCGGACGGTGCGAGCTCGGCGATGTCCCGTCCGCCCCAGGTCGCGGTGCCCGTGTGGTCCACCGCCCCGCGGAGGGCGGCGAGCAGACTCGACTTCCCCGAGCCGCTCGGCCCCTCGATCAGGGTCACCGACCCCGGCACCGCGACGAACGACACCGGCGGCAGATCCCGCACCCGCAGCCCCTCGACCACGAGTCCGCGTTCCGCCTGCACGACGTCGGCCCGGCTGCCGGACGAGTCCACGGGGTTCGGTCGTGCATCCGTGCCGGGGTCGTGCGGGCGCACCCCGCCGCGGTCCCGGTCGCGCGCCGCATCCAGCACGTCGAAGACCTCCTCCGTGGCCGCGACGCCCTCGGCCGCCGCGTGGAACTGCACGCCCACCTGACGGATGGGGAGGAAGGCCTCCGGGGCGAGAAGCAGCACGAAGAGCCCGACCTCCAGAGTCAGGTCGCCCGACAGCAGCCGGAACCCGACCGCGACCGCGATGAGCGCGACCGCGAGTGACGACAGCAGCTCCATCGCGAACCCCGACAGGAACGAGAACCGGAGCACCTTCATGGTCTCGCGGCGGTACTCGTCGGCGGTCACCTCGATGCGGTCGGCCGCTCGACGGTCCCGGCCGAACAGCCGCAGCGTCGACAGCCCCTGCACCGTGTCGGCGAAGCGGGCGGCGAGGTGCTGCAGCGTCTGCCACTGCTTCTTCTGCACCGTGCGGGTCGCGATGCCGATGAGGATGAGGAAGAGCGGGATGAGCGGCAGGGTGATGACGGCAGTGAGCCCACTCGGCCAGTCCTGCCACCACATGACCGCGACGAGCACCGGCGTCGCGATGACGGTGAGCACGAGCTGCGGGATGTACCGCGCGAAGTACGCGTCCAGGGCTTCCAGGCCGTGCCCGGCGGTGACGGCGATCTGCGTCTGGTTGCGCTGTGCGAGCCACCCCGGGCCGAGGCGTCCGACGGCGGCGACGAGCGCCGCTCGCAGCTGCATCCCGGTGCGGGCGGCGGCCTGCGTGCCCGCGGCGTCAGAGGCGGCGATGAGCAGACCCCGCAGGAGGGCGGTCCCGAGCAGCCAGAGCAGGGTCACGGTGACGTCGCGCCCCGCGATCACCCCGACGACGGCCTCGGTGAGCAGCCACGCGAAGGCGATCGTCACCGCGGTCTGGAGGACGCCGATCGCGGCCGACGCCAGGAGGAACCCCCGGGCGGCGGCCGCGTATCGGAGCAGCCTCGGATCGACGGGTTTCACGCGTGCGCCGGAGCCCCCTCGATCGACCGGCGGGTGACGCGCTTGCGGAACACCCAGTAGGTCCAGGTCTGGTACGCGATGACCAGCGGGAGGGCGATCAGCGCGGTCCAGCTCATGATCTGCAGCGTATACGGGGTGCTGGACGCGTTGGCGATCGTGAGGCTGTACGCCGGGTCGATGGTCGACGGCATGACGAACGGGAAGAGGGCGGAGAACAGCATGACGACGGCGAACATGACCGTGAGCATGCCGGAGAAGAACGCCCACCCCTCGCGGCGGACCAGCGAGAAGCCGACCGCCGCGATCAGGCTGACCGCCGCGAGCGCACCGGCTCCGATGACCAGCCAGAGCAGCGGAGCCTCGCGGCCCATCGCGATGGCGACCGTCCAGATCACCGTCGCAGCCGCGACGAGGATCGTCGGGATGGCGGCCTTCTTCGCGAGCTTCTGCGCATCCTCGTGCACCTGGCCGTCCGTCTTCAGCGCGACGAACAGCACGCCGTGCAGGAAGAAGAGCAGCAGGGTCGTCACGCCGACCAGCAGCGCGTACGGGTTGAGCAGCGAGAAGAAGCCGCCGACGTAGATGTGGTTCTCATCGATCGCCACCCCCTGCACGATGTTGCCGAAGGCGACGCCCCAGAGCAGCGCCGGGACGACCGAGCCGATGACGATCATCCGGTCGAAGCCCTGCTTCCACTTCCGGCTCTCCCGCTGATGGCGGTACTCGAACGAGACGCCGCGGAGGATGAGCGCGAGCAGGATGAGCAGCAGCGGCAGGTAGAACCCGCTGAACAGCGTGGCGTACCACTCGGGGAACGAGGCGAAGAGCGAGGCCCCGGCCACGATGACCCACGTCTCGTTGAGGTCCCACACGGGACCGATCGTGTTGATGACCTGTCGGCGGGATACGTCGTTCTTGCCGAGGAACGGCAGCGACATGCCCACACCGAAGTCGAACCCGTCGAGGACGAAGTAGCCGACGAACAGGAAAGCGACCACCCAGAACCAGATCGTTGCGAGATCCATGATGCTCGTTCCTCTCAGTACACGACCGACGGCAGCTGAGCCGTCTCCTCATGGGGCTGTTCGTCGGTGTCCGGCCCCTTCTGGGCGGCCTTGACGATCAGCCGGACCTCGACCACGGCCAGCGCGGCGTAGATCGCGGTGAAGGCGATCAGCGAGATCAGGACCTCGAGCCCGCTCACGCCGGGCGAGACGCCGTCGCGGGTGGACATCAGGCCGAACACGATCCAGGGCTGTCGACCCATCTCGGTGAACACCCAGCCCATGATGTTGGCGGCGAGCGCGAGCGGGAACGACCAGATCGCGACCTTCCACATCCACGGTGCGACCGGCTTCGTGGCCTTCTTGCGGGTGACCCAGAGGCCCGCGACGGCGACGAGGGCGGCGGCCATGCCGAGGCCGATCATCCAGCGGAACGACCAGTACGTGATCCACAGGACGGGGGCGAAGTCGGTGAGGCCGGTGCTCGCATAGGTCTGGGCGTACTCGGCGTTCAGGTCGTTGATGCCGTGCACACAGGCGTCGAGCGTGTGGGTCGACAGCAGCGACAGCAGGTACGGCACCCGGATCGAGAACAGCTCCGAGCTGCCGTCCGGCGTGCCCAGCGTGAAGATGCTGAAGGAGGCATCGGCGCCGCAGACGGTGTTGAACGTCGCCTCGGCGGCGGCCATCTTCATCGGCTGCGCGGCGTACATCGCCAGGCCCAGCTGGTCGCCGGTGAGCACGACGCCCGCGGTGGAGAAGATCATCGCCCAGAGGCCGAACTTCAGCGAGATGCGCATCGTGTCGAAGTGCTGCCCGCGCGCCAGGTGCCAGGCGGACACCGAGATGACGACACCGGCGGCGAACATGAGCGCGCCGAAGATGGTGTGCGGGAACGCGGCGAGGGCGACCGGGTTGGTCAGCAGCGCCCAGAAGTCGGTGAGCTCGGCGCGGTTGGTCACCTCGTTGTACGTGTAGCCGACCGGGTTCTGCATGAACGCGTTGGCGGCGATGATGAAGTACGCCGACAGGATGCTGCCGATCGAGACGCACCAGATGGTGGCCAGGTGGATCTTCTGCGGGAGCTTGTCCCAGCCGAAGATCCAGAGGCCGATGAAGGTCGCCTCGAAGAAGAACGCCAGCAGGCCTTCGAAGGCGAGCGGGGCGCCGAAGACGTCGCCGACGAAGCGCGAGTAGTCCGACCAGTTCATGCCGAACTGGAACTCCTGCACGATGCCGGTGACGACGCCCATCGCGAAGTTGATGAGGAAGATCTTGCCGAAGAAGCGGGTGAGGTGCAGGTACTGCACCTTGCCGGTACGCACCCACGCGGTCTGGAAGATGGCAGCGACCAGCGCCATGCCGATCGTCAGCGGGACGAAGAGGTAGTGGTAGACGGTCGTCAGGCCGAACTGCCATCGGGCCAGGGCGAGCGGATCAAGCCATTCCATGAGCGACTCCCGTTCTGTTCGACGCCTGCGCGGCGGTGTCGCGCAGCTGCACGGTGCATTCGGAGGGCAGCGCAGCCTCGCGCACGCACTCGGCTTCGAGCGGACCCCCCGCTTCTGCAAGGATGCCCTGCATCAGCCCGAGATGCACCTGGCACAGCATCGGGCGGTCCTCCGGCCGGCCGGCCGCGTGCGGGCACGGGCTCAGGTCGACGGTCAGACCGCGGTCGTCCACGACCGGCTCGAAGCCGCTCTCCTCCAGGTGCTCGACGAGGGCGTCGAGCTGGTAGGTGGCGTCCTTGCCGAGGGCGGTCCCGGTGCCGGGGACGATGCTGCGGAGCAGGTCGCCGCGACGCGCGGCGGCCTTGGCCTTGTTCCGCGCGACCGGGCTGGAGGCGTCCGGGGCCCCGGTGGCGGCGCGGTACAGCGTGCGCGGGCGACCCCGGGTGGTGCGGTGCTCCACGGTCGGGATGACGTAGCCGCCCTCGATGAGCCGCTGCAGGTGCTCGCGCACCGTATTCGGGTGCAGGCCGGTGGCCTCGCACAGATCGCCGATCGCGAGTTCCCCGGAGGCACCGGAGTGCCCGGCCTCGAAGAGGAGGTGCAGGATGCGCACCCGGGAGTAGCTGGAGATCGGCCCGCAGACGGACCCGCCGTTGGACATGTCTCAATTATCGGCCGGGGCCGGCGGCCGCCGGGGGAACCGGGCCGTGAATAATCGCCTGGTCGATAGGGATGTCTGATCCCGCCGATAGCCTGGGGGCATGGCCACCCGGAAACCCGCTCCCCCCGCGTACGTCTGCACCGAGTGCGGGTGGACGACGGCGAAGTGGGTCGGTCGCTGCGGGGAGTGCCAGCAGTGGGGCACGGTCCAGGAGCAGGCCGCGCAGACCGGCATCCTCCGTCGCGTGAACGCGCTCGCTCCGACCGCCGATCGCGCGGCGCGACCGATCACCCAGATCACGACGCAGGACGCCCCGCGACGCACGAGCGGCGTCGGCGAGTTCGACCGGGTGCTCGGCGGCGGCATCGTGCCGGGTGCCGCGATCCTCCTCAGCGGAGAACCGGGCGTGGGCAAGTCGACCCTGCTGCTCGAAGTCGCCGCGCAGGCGGCGCGGAGCGGGCGTCGGGTGCTCTACGCGAGCGCCGAGGAGTCGCCGGCCCAGGTGCGCCTGCGGGCGGAGCGGACGGGCGCCCTGCACGATGAGCTCTACCTCGCGAGCGAGACCGACCTCGCCACCATCCTCGGTCACATCGACGATGTGCAGCCGCAGCTCGTCATCGTCGACTCCGTGCAGACCGTCTCGTCGTCCCTCACCGACGGCGCTGCCGGCCAGCCCAGCCAGGTGCGGGAGGTCGCCGCGACCCTGATCCGGGTGGCGAAGGAGCGCGATCTGCCGATCATCATCGTCGGGCATGTGACCAAGGACGGCCAGGTGGCGGGGCCGCGGGTACTGGAGCACCTCGTCGACGTCGTGTGCCACTTCGAGGGCGACCGGCAGACCTCGCTGCGCTTCATCCGTGCCCTCAAGAACCGCTTCGGTCCCACCGACGAGGTCGGCTGCTTCGAGATGACCGGAGACGGCATCGCCGAGGTCCCCGACCCCTCCGGTCTCTTCCTGTCGCAGGGCGCCTCCGAACCCGGGACCTGTGTGGCCATCTCCCTCGAGGGCCGTCGCGCCCTCCCCGTCGAGGTGCAGGCGCTCACCGTGCCGAGCAACGCCCCGAACCCCCGGCGCATCGTGCACGGCCTCGACTCCTCGCGGGTGGCCATGGTTCTGGCGATCCTCGAGCGCCGGGCGGGGGTACCCACCGGCAGCCTCGACGTCTACGTGTCCACGGTGGGCGGGGTGCGCTTCACGGAGCCCGCCGCCGATCTGGCCATCGCGATCGCCGTCGCCGGGTCCATCCAGATGATCTCGGTTCCGCGCACGGTCGCCGCCGTCGGCGAGCTCAGCCTCGCGGGCGAGGTGCGGCCGGTGACGCAGGCCGCGCAGCGGCGGTCCGAGGCCGCCCGACTCGGCTACGAGCAGGTGGTCGATGACCGCTCGAAGACACTGCGCGCGGCGCTGGGCGACATCAGGGCACGCAACAACACCCGTCGTCCCGACCGCGACATCCCGCCGTTCTGAGCCGGAGGAACGCCCGGGTCAGGCGTCGAGCGCCTTGAGCAGCTCCACCGGGTCGGCCTGCATCGGGTGGGGTCCCGCGATGTCGAGGAACACGGTCGTGATCGGGTGCGCGGAGAGGAAGGCACGCAGCCAGGCGGCGTCGTAGATGCCGACGCCGGGCGGCAGGTTCGCGGGCTTGTTCTTCGCGTCGCTGAAGAGGAGCAGAGCGAGGTCGCCCGAGTTCGGGTCTCGATAGGTCCACACCTCGCCGCTGTCGAGCGGGTTGTCGCGGGCTCCGGGCTTGATGAGCGGGACGACGGTGGTGCCGTGGCGCAGCGCGAGGGCGACGGCGGCGACGTCCTGCTTCTCGAGGGCGAGCGCCAGAGCCTCCGACCGGAAGTCCTCGGGGGCGGGCTTCTTCTTCGCGGACTTCGACTTCTTCGCTGCCATGCTTCCAGCTTAGGCATCGGGGCCAGTACGGCGGATCCCGGACAAAGATTGGGGCCCTCTCGAGTCCTCCATTGGGGACTGGGGTACTCGAGAGGGCCCTCGGACTCTCGAGCGGCGGTGTCGAAGCGCTGGGGACGCTGTGATTCGACGCCACTGGGGATGGCATGTTGCCGCATAGCGGGAGAGTCACCTCTATGGTATCCCAAAGACCGGGCCCCTGTCAGCACAAGTACCGGTCACGGCTCTCAGAACAGGAGGATCTGGGCGGTGGTGGCGCTGGAGAACCCGCCGATGGACACGCCCACGTGATACGAGGAGCCACCGCCGGGAGCGCGCTGCCGGTTCTCCTGCGCGCAGGTCTCGACGCTGGATCGGGTGCGATCCCAGACGACCGGCTCCTTGCTCACCACGGTGGACCCGGCGGTGAGCGTGGCGATCATGCTGCTCGGGTTCTCCTGGCAGTCGGTCGAACGCCACCACACGTCCGAGCCACTGGAGACCGTGAAGACCTGGGTCGTGGAGCCCACGTCGATCGTGCAGTCCCTGGTGCCCTTGTTGGTCAGCGAGATGGAGAGCTTCGGCGACGCGCCGTCGGCGTACGACTCCGCGTCCGTCACGGCCTTCACCTCGACGTCCTTCGCCTCGCACGCGACGACAGCCGGAGTGGCGTCGGCGGACGGCGAGGGGGCCGGGGAGGCAGAACCGGACGGCGTTGGTCCGGGAGAGGCGGAGGAGGTCCTCGCGGGCGCCGGCTCCTGCGCGCCGGTGGCCGCCCACGGCCGGGCGACGAGGAGCCAGACGGAGGCGCCGACGAGCGCGAGGACGAGGATCAGCCCGAGCAGCACAGCCAGCCGCCGACGGCGATACACGGCGGCAGAGTGGCGGGGCATGCCTCCAGGTTAAGCGATTCCCCTCCGCGAGCCTGGGAGGCGCGAGGCGGTCGGCCCGGCCTCAGAGCACCTTGAGCATGCGCGTGTTGCCGAGGGTGTTCGGCTTCACGTGCGCCAGGTCGAGGAACTCCTCGACACCGGCGTCTCCACTGCGCAGGAGCTGCGAGTACACGTCAGGGTCGACGACCTGCTCCCCGATCGGGGTGAAGCCGCGACGCTCGAAGAAGTCGACCTCGAACGTGAGGCAGAACAGGCGTGTGAGGCCGAGCGCGCGCGCGTTCTCCTCCAGCCGCTCGACGATCGCGCGGCCGACGCCGTGGTGGAGCCAGTCCTCGCGGACGAGCAGCGTGCGCACCTCGCCGAGGTCCTCCCAGATCACGTGCAGAGCTCCGCAGCCGATCAGCTCCCCGTCCGCCTCGGCGACGACGAACTCCTGCACAGCCCCGTAGAGCACGGCGAGATCCTTGCCGAGCAGGATGCGCTGCTCCACCATCGGCTGGAGCAGATTCCGGATGCTGACGATGTCGGCGCTGCGGGCCGGCCGGACGATGTACGCGCTCACCCGACCAGCCTAGGACCCGCCCCTGCCGACGACTCCCAGACGCGACGGAGCGGGGACGACGAAGGGGCGGATGCAGTCGCATCCGCCCCTTCGGGTGATCGTGTCGAGGATCAGTCGTTGCCGGTGATCGCCAGGTCGGGCGTGCCCGAGATCGCGCCGCCGCCGGTGTTCACACCGACCGCGACCTTCTCGCCGCGCGGGCCGTGCTCGAACAGGAACTCCCCGTCCTTCGCGTCGACCTTCACGTGGTCGCCCGAGTCGAGCTCGCCGTGCAGGATCTTCTCCGACAGACGGTCCTCGATCTCGTGCTGCATCGCGCGACGCAGCGGACGAGCACCCAGGGCCGGGTCGAAGCCGATCTCGATCAGGCGCTCCTTGGCGGACTGCGACAGCTCGATCGTCATGTCGCGGTCGAGCAGACGCTCGCCGAGGCGCTTCGTGAACAGGTCCACGATCTGCACCAGCTCGCTCTTGCTCAGCTGCGGGAAGACGATGATGTCGTCGACGCGGTTGAGGAACTCGGGCTTGAAGTGCCGCTTGAGCTCCTCGTTGACCTTGCCCTTCATCCGCTCGTAGCTCGTGGCGTTGTTGCCCTCGATCTGGAAGCCGACGGGGCCGCCGGCGATGTCGCGCGCACCGAGGTTCGTGGTCATGATGATGACCGTGTTCTTGAAGTCCACGATCCGACCCTGACCGTCGGTGAGGCGACCCTCTTCCAGGATCTGCAGCAGCGAGTTGAAGATGTCCGGGTGCGCCTTCTCGATCTCGTCGAAGAGGACCACGCTGAACGGCTTGCGCCGCACCTTCTCGGTGAGCTGACCACCCTCTTCGAAGCCGACGAACCCGGGAGGGGCACCGAACAGCCGCGAGACGGTGTGCTTCTCGCCGAACTCGCTCATGTCGAGCGAGATGAGCGCGGCCTCGTCGTCGAAGAGGAACTCCGCGAGCGCCTTGGCGAGCTCGGTCTTTCCGACGCCCGTGGGGCCGGCGAAGATGAACGAGCCCGAGGGACGCTTCGGGTCCTTGAGGCCGGCACGCTGACGACGGATGGTCTTGGAGAGAGCCGCGATGGCCTCCTCCTGACCGATGACGCGCTGGTGCAGCGCCTTCTCCATGAAGACGAGTCGGCTGGACTCCTCCTCCGTCAGCTTGAACACGGGGATGCCGGTCGCCTGGGCGAGCACCTCGGCGATCAGGCCCTCGTCGACGACCGCCTGGGTCGCGACGTCGCCCGCCCGCCACTGCTTCTCGAGACGCAGGCGCTCGGCGAGGAGGCTCTTCTCCTCATCGCGCAGCGAGGCGGCCTTCTCGAAGTCCTGCTCCTCGGAGGCGATCTCCTTCTGCTCGCGAACGGCGGCGATCTTCTCGTCGAACTCGCGCAGCTCGGGCGGGCTGGACAGGATCGACAGACGCAGGCGTGCGCCCGCCTCGTCGATCAGGTCGATGGCCTTGTCCGGGAGGAAGCGGTCGGAGACGTAGCGGTCGGCGAGGTTCGCCGCGGCCACGATCGCGCCGTCGGTGATCTGCACCTTGTGGTGCGCCTCGTACCGGTCGCGCAGCCCCTTGAGGATGTTGATCGCGTGCGGCAGCGTCGGCTCGTTCACCTGCACCGGCTGGAACCGGCGCTCGAGCGCGGCGTCCTTCTCGAAGTGCTTGCGGTACTCGTCGAGCGTGGTGGCACCGATCGTCTGGAGCTCACCGCGGGCGAGCAGCGGCTTGAGGATGCTGGCCGCGTCGATCGCGCCCTCGGCGGCACCCGCACCCACGAGGGTGTGGATCTCGTCGATGAAGACGATGATGTCGCCGCGCGTGCGGATCTCCTTGGTGACCTTCTTCAGGCGCTCCTCGAAGTCGCCGCGGTAGCGCGAACCGGCGATGAGCGAGCCGAGGTCGAGCGAGTAGAGCTGCTTGTCCTTCAGCGTCTCGGGCACATCGCCCTTGACGATCGCCTGGGCGAGGCCCTCGACGACGGCGGTCTTGCCGACGCCGGGCTCGCCGATCAGGACGGGGTTGTTCTTGGAGCGACGGGAGAGGATCTGCATGACCCGCTCCGCCTCCTTCTCGCGCCCGATCACCGGGTCGAGCTTGTTGTCCCGCGCGGCCTGCGTCAGGTTGCGACCGAACTGGTCGAGCACCTGCGAGCCGCCCTGCGCACCCGAGGGGGTGTCGTTGGACTGCGCGCCGACGGACGCGGGCTCGCGGCCCGGAGCACCGGAGAGCAGCTGGATGACCTGCTGCCGCACCTTGTTGAGGTCGGCGCCCAGCTTGACGAGCACCTGAGCGGCCACGCCCTCACCCTCGCGGATGAGGCCGAGGAGGATGTGCTCGGTGCCGATGTAGTTGTGACCGAGCTGCAGGGCCTCGCGGAGGCTCAGCTCGAGCACCTTCTTGGCGCGCGGCGTGAACGGGATGTGGCCGGTCGGCTGCTGCTGGCCCTGGCCGATGATGTCCTGCACCTGCTCGCGCACGGCGTCGAGGGAGATGCCGAGCGACTCCAGCGCCTTGGCTGCGACGCCCTCGCCCTCGTGGATGAGGCCGAGCAGGATGTGCTCGGTGCCGATGTAGTTGTGGTTGAGCATCTTCGCCTCTTCTTGGGCGAGGACGACCACTCGACGGGCTCGGTCCGTGAATCTCTCGAACATGTTGACTCCTTATTCGCACGGGGCGAAGACGCATGAAGCGCTTGTACATCGAGAGTAACGACCAGAAATGGCGGGTATGCCCGTGTTCGCCGTGGGCATAGCGAGGCCTTGACGGGTTTATCGACAGTCGTTATCTTAACGAAAGTCGATAAACACCGGGTGGGAGGAGCCGACGTGCAGAACAAGGAACGGGCGCTGTCGACGGGGGACCGCGTGGCGCTGGCGCTGTTCATCCTGGCGGGCGCTTTCATCGCGATCACCTCCGTCAGCATGGCCACGGTGCGGATCGTGGAGCTCACGTCAGGGGCGACGATCCCCGTCAGCGTGGAGTTCATCGATGCGCCCGCGATCGCGACCGCAGGCGACGAGAGCCTACCCGTCCTCATCGATACCGGGGTGGTCACGGTGACCGGTCTCCCCACGACCGGAGTCGTGCCCGGCGTGCTCGGCCAGATCGCGTTCGCGGTCACCGCGGCCGGACTCGTCGCCGCTCTGATCACCCTGAGCCTGCGCATCCTGCGCGGGACCGTCTTCGATCGCACGAACACCAGACTGGTGATGGGGGCGGCCATCCTGGCCCTCGTGGGGGCCGCCGCCGCCCGCTTCTTCGACAACATGCTCGCCGGCGCCGCCATGGCCCATGTGACCGAGGGGTCGTTCGACACCGCGGTGCTCACCGTCGAGCCGTTCCCCTATCTCCTCGGGGCCTTCGCCGCCGCCATCGTGGGAACGGTCTTCGTCGTCGGGGACCGTCTGCAGCGCGACACGGAGGGGCTGGTCTGATGATCTCGTTCGGTTCGGAGGCCGTCTGGCCTTCGCTGCTCAACATCGGGATCGCGCTCGCGGTCTGTGCGGCCGTCGTCGCCCTCGTCGTCTGGAACAGCCGCCGCCGTGGCAGCCGCACGGTCGCCCTCGACGCGGCGCTCACGCTGTCCGGGTGGTGGATCACGCTGTCCGTCCTCGGGGCGGTGTCGTTCATCATCAAGGCGTTCGCGGTGGACTGGGCGGAGCTGCACGGCCGGACGATCGTCTTCCTCGACTGGCCCTCGAGCCTCCCGTGCTCGGAGTACGGCGTCAGCACGACGACCATGCTCACCTGCAGCGGCACGGAGCTGTCGGACTTCACCGTGGGCAACGCCTCGCTCGCGCTGCGCCTCCTCGCCGCGTCCGCGCAGCTCAGCACCCTCGCGCTCACGACCATCCCCGCCGTGGTCCTCGCGCTCATCTGCTTCCACACCCTCCGCGGCCGCGCGTTCTCCCGCACCGTGACCCGCGCCCTCGTCGGGGGCGCGATCGCGTTCGGAGTGCTGGGCGTCCTCTCGGATCTCCTGAGCGGCATCGCCGCCACCACCGGACTGCGGGAGGCCCTGCCGGCGGACAGCACCTGGTATCCGCAGACGTACTGGCTCACCGTCACCCCGCTGCCGTTCGCCGCGGCGCTCGGCCTCCTCGCCCTCGCCGCGGTGTTCCGTCAGGGCATGCGCGTGGAGCAGGAGCGGGCCGCCCTGGAGCGCGAGACGGAGGGCCTGGTGTGAGCCCGGCGGAGAGCGACGACGAGTTCACCGGCATCCATTGCCGTCTGGACGAGCTGCTGGTCGCCCGCGGGATGACGCTGACGGAGCTGAGCGCCGCCGTCGGCGTCAGCATCGTAAACCTGTCCGTGCTGAAGAACGACCGCGCCCGCGCGATCCGCTACTCCACGCTGCGGGCCATCTGCGAGGCCCTCGACTGCCAGGTCGGCGACCTCCTCGTCCTCGCCGATCGCTGACCCCTGTCGACCCACCCCCTTCCGCGCGCCCCGGCCTCTTACGGACGCACGCAGAGGGCCGGGACGCACGGAGAGGGGTGGCTCGGCGGGCGGGCGAGCACGGTCACCCACCGGATTGCAAGCCCCTTCTATGAGTCGGCTGTGAGTGGGTACCGTCGTCGCATGATCAGCACCCGCATCCCCTCGCGTCGCGGCCTCCGCCTCCTGGCGATCGTCCCGGCCGCTGCCCTCGCCTTCTCCCTCGCCGCCTGCGCGGGAGAGAGCCGCCCCTCGGTCGACGAGGTCGCCGACGGCATCCAGAAGGTGTTCGAGGGCACCCCGCAGGAGGAAGCCATGACCGACGACGCCGCCACCTGCCTGGCGGAAGCCCTCGTCGACTCCGACCTCAGCGACGAGACGCTCGGCTACATCGCCGACGGCGAGGACAAGCAGCGGGACGAGGCCGACAAGGCCCTCACGACCCAGATCATCCAGGACAACCTCCAGGACTGCGTCACGCCCTGAGGGCGGCACGCAGCGAAGGATGACGGCCTGGGAGGGCGGCCGTCATCCTTCGTCATATCCGCCCAGGGAATTCTCAGGCTCTCCTAGCGTTGAGCCTCATGGCGTGCACCCGGCGCGCCGCGATTCTGGAGTCCCCACCTCAATGAGCACCACCGCACGCGCCCAGAAGGCGCCAGACACCCGCGGGCCGGTCCGGAAGCTGCTGACCTCGTTCGGCTTCCAGATCATCGCCGCCCTCGTCCTCGGTATCGCCGCCGGTCTGATCGGCCGCCAGCTCGGCGCCACGGCCGAGAACCCGACCGCCCTGTCGGCGACCCTCGACACGATCGGCAGCTCCTACGTCACGCTGCTCCGCGCGGCCGTCGTCCCGCTGATCTTCACCGCGATCGTCGCCAGCATCTCGAACCTCCGTCGCGTGCAGAACGCAGCCCGCCTCGCCGGCCAGACGATCCTGTGGTTCGCGATCACCGCCTTCATCGCGGTCATCATCGGCATCGTCCTCGGCCTCCTGATCCAGCCGGGCAGCCGCGCCGGCGAGGGCCTGGAGCCGGGCGAGCCGTACACGGTCGGCACCTGGTGGAACTTCCTCCTCGGCCTCATCCCGCAGAACTTCCTCGGCCTGACCGTCAGCACCTCCCCCGGAGCGACCGAGGGCGCGTTCACCTCGAGCGTCGGCTTCAACATCCTGCAGGTCATCGTGGTCGCGGCCGTCGTCGGCATCGCGGCACTCAAGGCCGGCAAGAAGGCGGAGCCGTTCCTCGTCTTCACCGAGTCGCTGCTCAAGGTCATCCAGCGCGTGCTGTGGTGGATCATCCGCATCGCCCCGCTCGGCACGTTCGGCCTCATCGGCTCCGCCGTCATCAAGTACGGCTGGGAGAAGCTGGCGTCGCTCGGCTGGTTCGCGGCCGCCGTCTACATCGGCCTCGCGCTCGTGCTGTTCGTCGTGTACCCGATCCTGGTGCGCACGCACGGCCTCTCCATCAAGCAGTACTTCTCGGGTGTGTGGCCGGCGGTGCAGCTCGCCTTCGTGAGCCGCTCCTCCATCGGCACGCTCCCCCTGACGGAGCGGGTGACCGAGCGCAACCTCGGCGTGCCCCGCTCCTACGCCTCGTTCGCCGTGCCGCTGGGCGCGACGACGAAGATGGACGGCTGCGCCGCGATCTACCCGGCCATCGCCGCGATCTTCGTCGCGCAGTTCTTCGGCATCGAGCTGAACTTCGTGCAGTACCTGCTGATCGTGATCGTCTCGGTCGTGGGCTCCGCCGCCACCGCGGGCACCACGGGCGCGGTCGTCATGCTCACGCTGACGCTGTCCACCCTGGGGCTGCCGCTCGAGGGCGTCGGCCTGCTGCTCGCGATCGACCCGATCCTCGACATGGGCCGCACGGCCGTGAACGTCGCCGGTCAGGCACTCGTCCCCGCGATCGTCGCGAAGCGCGAGGGCATCCTCGACGAGGAGCTCTACAACGCGCCGCGCGAGGGCCTGCCCTTCGCCGACGACTCCGGCGACGACGCCCCCGAGGCCGACGCCGCCTCCACCCCGGAGCCCGCCGGCGCACGCTGACCCGCTCTCTCGACGAGCGCCCCACCTCCTTCATCCAGGAGGTGGGGCGCTCGTCGTCTCCCCTCCCTTCCCCCCGTCGACCCGCCCCTTTGCGTGCGTCCCGGCCCCTTGCGGACGGCCGGAAGGGGGCGGGTCGACCGGAAGGGGGTGGGTCGAGGGGAAGGAGGGGTCAGTTGCGGCTCAGGGGGCGGGTCGCGCCGCGGGTGTCGAGCGCGAGTTCCTCGGCGTCCATCGCGGCCAGCAGCTCCCGCATGACCTCCTCGTCGAGCTCGCCGGCGTCCCGCTCCGCGACGAGGATCTCCCGCCGTACCTGCAGCCATCCCTTGGTCAAGGCGACGAGGTCGTCGTAGGACGGGCGGGCCACGGTGTCCTCGACCTGCTGTGCGTCGTCGGTGTCCTTCTCCACCCGGGTCATGCGCTTGGTGAAGGCATCGAACATGCCGAGGTCGACCTCGCCGTGCTTCTGCTCCCACTCCCGACGCTTCTCGGCGAGGTACGCCTTGCCGGCCTCGCGACTCTTGGCCTTGACCGTCTCCAGCGCCGCGACGTCCTCCTCGTGCTCCTCATCCCCCGCGATCTCGAGACGGCGGATGAGCAGCGGCAGCGTGAGCCCCTGCAGCAGGAGCGTGCCCACCGTGACGATGAAGGCGACGACGACGATGGCGTGCGAGGCCTCGGTGTCGAGCCCGGCCAGATCGGCGGCGGCCACCGCGATCGCCAGGGTCACCACGCCACGCATACCCGCCCAGGAGATGACCGCGTTGTCCTTCCAGCTGAGCCGCAAGCCCGCCATGCGCTCCCGCACGATCTGCGTCCGCAACTCATCCGTGCTCTGATCGCGCCACCGCCGGGACCGCCGGCGACGCTCGTCGAACTCCCCGGACGCGATGCCGCGGTCCATGCGCGCGAGCCGACGACGGTCCTGGAAGTTCGACCACGCGCTGATCGGATAGATGTACAGCGGCCGGACGACGAGCACCACGAGCAGCACGGCGCCGGAGAGCAGGAGGATGTGCCCCACCGACTCGCTGCCGAGATCGCTGAGCACCCGCGGGAACTGGAGGCCGATGTAGGCGAACACGAAGCTCTCCAGCAGCAGGTCGGCCGAGAGCCACAGCGGCGCCTCCTGCTGCCGGGTCGTGTAGTCGGTGCGCGGGGCGTTGAAGCCGACGAACAGCCCCATGGCCACGACGGCGAGGACGCCGGAGCCGAGCAGGTGCTCCGCGATGTTGTAGGCGCCGAAGGGGGCGAGCAGACCGAACGTGCCGATCACCACCGGGTCGCCGATGCGCATCCGGAGCTGATGCAGGACGATCCCGAAGACGAGCCCGATCCCTACGCCCACGCCGACGGCCAGGAGGAACTGCCCGATGCCACCCCAGATCGACACCGTCGCCCCGGCGAGGATCGCCGCGAACACCCGGTAGAGCGTGAGCGAGGTCGCGTCGTTGATGAGGCTCTCCCCGGAAAGCACCGTCATGATGCGGCGGGGCAGACCGAGACGACGACCGATCGCCGCCGCCGACACCGCGTCCGGCGGGGCGACGATGGCTCCGAGCAGCAGCGCACCGGGCAGCGTGAGCGACGGCAGGATCCACCAGGCCACGAGCCCCACGGCGAACGCGGTGAGCAGCACCAGCCAGATCCCGAGGCGACGGATCTGCGGCAGGCTGCGTTTGAACCCGACGAACGACACGTCGAGGGCAGCCGAATACAGCAGCGGCGGCAGCACGAGCCCGAGCAGCAGGTGCCCGTCGATCTCCAGTTCCGGCATGAACGGCAGGAACGACGCGGCGAGCGCGACGACGGTCACGAGCAGCGGGGCCGGCCATCCGCGCCACCGTGCGACGGCGGCCACGGCGACGGCTCCGACGAGGACGTAGAAGATCCCGGCTTCCATGCGGAAAGCGTAGCGGCGTCGTCGGCGCCTCCCTGTCGCCGCAGGGTGCCCGGAGTGTCAGTCGGGTTCCGGTCCGCCCGCGTCGAGAGCCTGGCGGAGGCCCGCGTTCTCATCCTGTAGCTCGAGGACCCGGGCGATACCGGCGATGTTGATGCCGTCGCCGCGAAGCGCGGCCGCGCGGCGCAGACGGGTGATGTCGTCGTCGCTGTACCGGCGCGTGCCGCCGTCGCTGCGGGCCGGCGCGAGGAGTCCCTTGCTCTCGAAGAGCCGGATCGTCGCCTCGGGCAGGTCGACGAGCTGGGCGGCCACGGCGATGCCGTAGAGCGGGGTGCGCGAGTCGGGTGCGGTCATCCGGGAGTCCTCGGTTCGGGGTTGCGAAGTTCCTACGTGTGTTCTATAACAAATCTATACCTGAAGTGCAGATAATCTGCACACCACCTCAGCCCTTGCAGGGCCGCACGAAAGGAGAACCTCATGGCACTGACCTTCGATCCCTTCAGCCAGCTCGATCGCTTCGCCGCGAGCGTGCTGGACTCCGTGCGCGCGCCCCGGTCGATGCCGGTGGACCTGTACCGCGACGGGGACCGCTACATCCTGCACGCCGACCTGCCCGGCGCCGACCCCGGCTCCATCGACGTCGACCTCGACGGCGGGCAGCTCACGATCCGCGCCCAGCGCACGGCCGACACCCGCGAAGGCGTGCGCTGGCTCGCCCGCGAGCGCGGGGCCGGGTCGTTCCTGCGCCAGTTCTCGCTCGGCGACGGTGTGGACCTCGACAACATCAGCGCCTCGTACGAGAGCGGTGTCCTGTCGGTCGTCATCCCCGTCAGCGAGCGGGCGAAGCCGCGCAAGATCACTGTCGAGTCCGGCGAACAGCGCCAGGCGATCGACGCCTGATCACCCGGGGGCGGTGCTGCGGCACCGCCCCCGCCGCTCTCCTCTCTTCCCGCAGAAAGGACGACCCATGGCACTCTCCTCGACCCTCGACCGTTTCCTCGCCGACATGGAGTACCCGGCGACCCGCGACGACCTCCTGCGCGAAGCCGCGCGGGACGGGCTGCCGGCGGAGGACCGCGCCGCACTGCGCGACCTGCCGGAGCAGAGCTTCAGCGCCGCCTGGCTCATCCGCTATCGCCTCGCCAGGAACGCTCTCGCCGACGCGCTCACCCCCGCCTCGCGCCTCGCCGCCTAGGGAATGCCGGAGCGGCCGCCGAGGTTGCGTCCGGAGATGAACGACGTCGCCCTCTCCGTCCTCGACCTCGTGCCGGTCCGCTCCGGCCAGACCAGTGCCGAGGCCATCGCCGCCTCCCTCTCCCTCGCCGCGACCGCCGACCGGCTCGGCTATCGCCGGTACTGGTTCGCCGAGCACCACAACATGCCCGCGGTCGCCTCGACCACGCCACCGGTCCTCATCGCGGCTGCCGCCACGCACACCTCGCGGATCCGCCTCGGCTCCGGCGGTGTGATGCTGCCCAACCACGCGCCGCTGATCGTGGCCGAGCAGTTCGCCGCCCTCGAAGCCATCGCGCCCGGCCGCATCGACCTGGGCCTCGGCCGCGCCCCCGGCAGCGACCCCGTGATCACCCAGCTCCTCCGCGGATCCGGGACGACCAGCGACGTGGAGCAGTTCCCCCGCCACGTGCAGGACATCGCGGCCCTCTTCACCGCCGACGGCGCCGCCGTGCGCTTCACCTCCGGTGGGGAGTACACCGTGCGGGCGACCCCCGCCGCGACCGGGGTGCCCGAGGTGTGGCTGCTGGGGTCGAGCGACTACTCCGCGCAGCTCGCCGCCTCCCTCGGCCTGCCGTACGTGTTCGCGAACCACTTCTCCGGACAGGGCCTGGAACGCGCCCTCGACCTCTACCGCACGAACTACCGTCCGAGCGAGGAGCACCCGGAGCCGCGGACCTTCCTCACCGTGAACGCCGTCGCCGCCCCGACGGCGGAGGAGGCCGAGGCCCGCGCCCTCCCGCAGCTGCGGATGATGGCGCGGCTCCGACTCAACCAGCCGCTCGTCGCGCTCGAGACCGTCGAGCAGGCCCTCGCCGCGGAGCACGACGCCGCGACCGATCAGGTGGTCCAGGCCGCGCGGTCGCGGTGGTTCGTCGGCACCGGGGAGTCCGTCGCCGCCGAGGTGCGCTCCTTCGCGGCGACCTATGGGGTGGACGAGGTCATGCTCTCCCCCGTCGCCGGAGCCTACGACGCGGAGCCGAAGGACTCGGCCGCCGGGCGCGCGCAGACGCTGGAGCTCGTCGCGGGCGCGTGACCCGGCGCGGGTGCGTGCGCGGGCGGGAGCTCCGTTTCGGGCGCGGGCGCGTGAGTTCCGTCGCGGGATCGCTAACGCTCCCCCACACGGCCCGGGCGGCACGTTTCTGATCCCGCGTCCGGTGGGTCACTTGGTGCGGGATCGATAACGCTCCCCTGCACGCTTCCCGCGGCACGTTTCTGATCCCGCGTTATCGGGCGCGAGAACAGTACCTCCGCACAATCGCAGGTAGGCTCGCGTTTTCCACAAGAGCCGGGCCGAGGACGATCATGCGTCAGGAAGCCGATCCTGCGCGGACAGCATGGACGGATGCGACACCGTGTTCCCCTCCCGCCCTACCTCGGCCCTCACTTCGCCGTCCGTGATGCCGCCGCCATCGGGGTCGGGCGGAAGAGATACTCCAGCCGAGACCTCGCGCGGCCGTTCGCTGGAGTGCGGTCGGCGATTGAGCCCGCCACGTTCGACGATCGAGTCGCTTCCTACCTGCCGCGTCTTCGCGAGGGTCAGGCGTTCGCCGGACGCACGGCTCTCCGACTGTGGGGGCTCCCCGCGTCCGTCCGATGGTCGCCCGGTGAGCCCCTCGACGTCGCCGTGCACACCGGGACCTCGCCGCCCCGGACGATCGGCGTCCGCGGGCGTCGCATCGCCCCGGGGAGGGCAGACACGTGGCACATCCACGGAGTGCCGACGGTGGATCCGGTGAGCGCACTGTTCCTCTGCGCGCGGGAGTTCGCCTCCGTGCCGATGGTCGTCGCTCTCGATGCCCTGCTCACCTCGTCCGACGTCTATCCGGGGCTGCGGACGGGCCGGCCGGTCGCCACCATCGAGAGCATCGATCGACAGTTGACGCGATGGGGGCGGTTCCCCGGCTGCGGCCGCATCCGCGATGCGCTGCCTCTCGCGCGCCCGGGCGTCGAGTCGCCGAAAGAGACCGAGGCGCGTCTGCTCCTCCGCAGCTTCGACCTCCCGGAGCCCGCGATCCAGCACGTCGTCTCCGTGGACGGACGCTTCCTCGCCCGGGTCGACCTCGCCTACCCCGAATGCCGCATCGCCATCGAGTACGAGGGCGATGGCCATCGGACGGACCGTGATCAATGGCGGATCGACATCCGGCGTCAGCGCGACCTCGAAGATCGCGGATGGCTCGTGATCCGTGTGACCGAGCTCGATCTGCGCGATGGTGGCGGGGCCCTCGCCGCCCGCGTGCGCCGTGCGCTCATCTCTCGCGGCGGCGTCCGGGGGTGAGACCTGCTCGGGGGACGGGAATTGCCTCCGACCCCAGTCCCGAGGGAGAGGCTGGCCCCGGACGTCACGGAGGCGTAGCCTCGGCGGCAGAGAGAGGGGTTCGACGATGAGCACCAAGACACTCGCACTCTGGGTCGCGTACGGGACGAACGGCGTGGTGGGGAGTATCCGCCACGACGAGAACGGCTACGTGGTGACTATGGCGGGAGCCGACGCGCCGGCTGGGACCTATCCCAGCCTCGCCTCCGCAAAGGGCGCTCTGCACGCCCGTATGCTGCCGGGCAGCGCTTGGCCGCGATTCCAGGAGCACTGACCCGATCCTCGTCGTGCGGGATCGAAACAGCGCCTCCCGAGCCGGTACGAGGTGTACTTCTGATCCCGCGAGACCTGCTGCGGTCGGAGATCGCGGCGGCGGGGCGCGTGCGGCGAACGTGCGCTATCGATCCCGTCAACCGGCGGGGCGGCATGCCGGATGAGTATGGTGCGCGGGCTGGTCCGGGAACGTGCGTTATCGATCCCGAACGCGGGAGGCACGCGCGCACGCGCGTGCCGTCGGTCAGGACTCGGGTTCGCCGGAGAGGATGCCGCGGAGCCAGTCGCGGGCCTCGATGAAGACCTCGTCGGAGTAGCGGTCGGGATACTGCACGATCTGCCGGTCGGCGCGGGGATAGGACCCGAGGAACACCACGCGGGGGCTGAAGCGACGGATCCCGAGCAGGGCGTCGGCCATCCGCTCGTGCTCGATGTGACCGTCCGCGTCGATCACGAACCGGTACCGACCGAGCTCGTCGCCGATGGGCCGGGACTCGATGAGAGAGAGGTTGATGCCGCGCGTCGAGAACTGCTCCAGCATCTCGAGGAGCGAACCAGGGTGGTCGTGCGGGAGCTCGACGATCAGCGAGGTCTTGTCGGCACCGGTCGGCGCGGGCGAACGCGTGGTGCGGGTGACGAGGACGAACCGGGTCACGGCCGCCGCGTTGTCGCCGATGCCCTCGGCGAGCACGTCCACGTCGTAGTGCTGCACGATGCCGGGGGCGGCGATCGCGGCCTGCGCGGGCGAGGTGCCGTCGAGGACGCCGATGGCCGAGGCGACGTTGCTCGCCGCCGGCACGTGCGAGTGGGTCGGGAGGTGTTCACCGAGCCAGCCGTGGCACTGCGCGTAGGCGACGGGGTGCGCGGCGATGACCTCGACCTGGTCGAGTGTCGTGCCGCGCGGCGCGACGAGGACGAAGTTCACGCGCACGAGGTACTCGCCGATGATCCGGAGCCCTGGCAGCGTCGCCAGTGCGTCCTGGGTGGTGGAGACCCCGCCCTCGATGGAGTTCTCGATCGCGATCATGGCTGCGTCGCTGCGTCCTTCGAGGACGTCCGCGAGCGCCTCGCCCACGTTGTGCACCGGTCGCCAGTCCTGCCCCCTGGCTTCGGCCACCTGGTCGAGCGCCGCCTCCGTGAAGGTTCCGGCCGGTCCGAGGTAGCTGTAGGTGCGGCGTGCAGTCACGGCGTTCAGCCTATCCCTCGGTGACTCATCGCGATCCCGCATGTCAAGGCGGATGCGAGCATCCGCCGCACGGGGCAGACTGAGAACATGAGCAGCCGTGCCGGCCTCCCCGCGGAGGAAAGTGACCTGATCGATGTCGACGAGCTGATCGCCGCCTACTACGACCGCGTGCCGAATCCGGATGTCGCGAGCGAGCGGGTCGTGTTCGGCACCAGCGGACACCGCGGCTCGTCGCTCACGAAGAGCTTCAACGAGAACCACATCCTCGCCACGACGCAGGCCATCGTCGACTACCGGGCAGCACAGGGCATCACCGGTCCGCTCTTCCTGGGTCGCGACACCCACGCGCTGTCTCTCCCGGCCGAGCGCAGCGCCATCGAGGTCCTGCTCGCGAACGGGGTGGACGTGCGCGTCGACGCCCGGGACTCCTGGGTGCCGACCCCCGCGCTGAGCCACGCGATCCTCACGTACAACCGCGACCGCGCCGCCGACGACCCGGGTCGCGCGGACGGCATCGTCGTGACCCCCTCGCACAACCCGCCCCGCGACGGCGGCTTCAAGTACAACCCGCCCCACGGCGGTCCCGCCGACACCGATGCGACGGGCTGGATCGCCGACCGCGCCAACCAGCTCATCGCCGACGGCCTGACCGCCGTGCGGCGCGAGCGCTTCGCCGACGTGGACTGGGACGCGATCACCGGGTACGACTTCCGCGAGGCCTATGTGCGCGACCTCCCGTCGATCATCGACATCGAGGCGATCCGCCGCGCCGGTGTGCGTATCGGCGCGGACCCGCTGGGTGGCGCCTCGGTGGAGTACTGGTCGCTGATCGCCGAGATGCACGACCTCGATCTCACGGTCGTCAACCCCGAGGTCGACCCCACGTGGCGCTTCATGACTCTGGACTGGGACGAGAAGATCCGGATGGATCCGTCGTCCCCGTCGGCCATGGCATCGCTCGTGGCGAAGAAGGGCGACTACGACATCCTCACCGGGAACGACGCCGACGCGGACCGGCACGGCATCGTCACCCCCGACGCCGGGCTCATGAACCCGAACCACTTCCTCGCCGTCGCCATCGACTACCTCTTCTCGCACCGGGAGCACTGGCCGCGTGAGGCGGCGGTCGGCAAGACGCTGGTGTCGTCGATGATCATCGACCGCGTGGCCGAGTCGCTCGGGCGGCGTCTGCTCGAGGTTCCGGTCGGCTTCAAGTGGTTCGTGCCCGGACTGCTCGACGGCTCCGTGGCGTTCGGTGGCGAGGAGTCGGCGGGGGCCTCGTTCCTCCGACACGACGGCTCCGTGTGGTCCACCGATAAGGACGGCATCCTCCTCTGCCTGCTGGCGGCCGAGATCCTCGCGGTGACCGGCAAGACCCCGTCGCAGCGTTACGCGGAACTGGAGGACGCCTTCGGCTCGTCCGCCTACCAGCGCGTCGATGCCCCGGCGACCCCCGAGCAGAAGGCGACGCTCGGCAAGCTCGCCCCGGAGTCGGTGACCGCGACCACCCTCGCCGGCGAGGACATCATCGCGAAGCTCTCGCACGCCCCCGGCAACGGTGCGGGGATCGGCGGCCTCAAGGTGCAGACTCCGCACGCCTGGTTCGCCGCGCGGCCGTCCGGAACCGAAGACGTCTACAAGCTCTACGCCGAGAGCCTGCGGGGCCCGGAGCACCTCGCCGAGGTACAGGCCGAGGCCCGCGCCGTGGTGTCCGCCGCCCTCGGCGACTGATACTCCCCCCGGCGCCGCCTCCCGGGCGTGCTGCGGGATCGAAACCGCTCCCCTCGGCCACCGCCGGGGGGAGTTTTCGATCCCGCGCCGTGGGTCGGATCGAACGAGCCCGCGGCGGGATCAAGAACGGGCCCACCAGGCGTCAGCGAGGGACGTTGTTGATCCCGCCAGCCGGGGCTTGGAGGGAACGGACGCGCGAAGCCCGTGGCGGGATCAAGAACGGGCCGTCGGCGCCGGTCCGTCTGCCGCTCCTCTCGCGGGATCGAAAACGGGCTCGCCGGGGAACCCGGAGGGACCTTTTCGATCCCGTCCCGCCGACCGCCTCCTCACGCGGGATCGAAAACGGGCCCGGGGGACGCTGGGGAGGGGCCGTTTTGATCCCGCACGCGGGCGGGGGTCAGCCGTTCCAGCTTCTTCAACTACTTCACGTCCAAGAGCGACGTGC
>NZ_SSDN01000059.1:0-46379 GCF_004794355.1 Microbacterium sp. K36
GGCGGCGATCGGCGCGGCGGACGCGGGCGGCGGCGGGGGTGCGGAGATCGTCGGCGGGGTCTGCGCGTCGGCGTCGGTCATCGGTCTTCGTCTCCCTCGGTCACACGCGGGCCCGCACGGCGCGCCCCTCCGCCGACCAGCGTAATCGCATCCGCGCGGACCGACCTGGACCCGCGCGGGCGGCGCGCTCAGCGCGAGCGCCGCCCGCGCATGCGCGTGATGAGCACGCCGAGCAGGCACAGCGCGCCGCCCACGAACATGAGCGGGGTGGGCACCTCCCCGAGGATCAGCCACGACAGGAGGATGGCGAGGGCCGGGACCACGTAGGTCGTCGCTGAGGTCTTCCCCGCGGTGCTGCGCTGCAGCACGTACGCCCAGGTGGTGAAGGCGATGGCGGTGGGGAAGATGCCGAGGTAGACCACCCACAGCGTCGCGTCGAGGGGCGCCGTCTGCACGTCGGCGATCAACGCGCCGAGCCAGGGAAGCAGGGCGATCGTGCCGGCGGCCGCCCCGAGCCAGGTCAGCGTGGTGGCGTCGACCCCCGAGGTGAGCAGGTGTTTCTGCAGCAGGGTGCACCCCGCGTACATGACCGCGGCGAGAAGGGCCAGCAGGAGCCCCGTGAGGTCGGGGCCGGTGCTGCTGGTGGAGTTCATGCCGATGAGGACCACCCCGAGGAAGGCGATGGGGGCGCCGATCACCAGGGGGCGGGGGAATCCCTCCCGGAGGAAGAGACCGCTGAAGACGACGACCATGAGCGGCGCCAGGTTCACGACCATCGCGGCGGTCCCGGCGTCGAGGGTCCGTTCGGCACTGTTGAGGGCCAGGTTGTAGATGCAGAACCATCCGACTCCCCACACGGCGATCAGCAGCCAGTGGCGGCGCTCCGGGAGCCGGATGCCGTGCCGCAGCGCGATGATCGTCAGCACGAGGGTGCCCACGGCCATGCGCAGCAGCGCCAAGGCCCCGGGGTCGTAGTGCGGCCCCGCGCCACGGATCCCGATGAAGGCCGAGGCCCAGAGCACCACCGTCACCGCTGCCGCGAGCAGGACCAGGACGCCGCGCGATCGCGCCGGCGAGCCCTGCGGGTCGAGCCGCTCCGATGCCCTGATGTCCTGTCGCACCGTCCGATCCTGGCACCGGCCG
Source organism: Microbacterium sp. K36 (assembly GCF_004794355.1). NCBI lineage: Bacteria > Bacillati > Actinomycetota > Actinomycetes > Micrococcales > Microbacteriaceae > Microbacterium > Microbacterium sp. K36. The sequence goes on from NZ_SSDN01000059.1 coordinate 1,144, forward strand.
CCGACATCGGCGATGCGCGGAAGCGACAGCCGTCGTCGCATTCCCGCCAGCGTCGCCGCGGGGCACTGCTAACGTCGAAGAGCAGCCACTGTCCGGGCAGGTCGAGCGTTCCGCTCCCACCGGGGAAGAACTGTCCTCCTCTCCCGGATACGGCTGCGCCCGATACATGACGGAAGAGTTTGAGGACGATACGTGACGAACAGTGAACGAGTAGCGATCATCGGCGCCGGCCCCTCGGGGATGGCGCAGCTGCGGGCCTTCGAATCCGCAGCCCGTGCGGGGGCGGAGATCCCCGAACTGGTCTGCTTCGAGAAGCAGGCCGACTGGGGCGGTCAGTGGAACTACACCTGGCGCACCGGGCTGGACGAGTACGGCGAGCCCGTGCACTCCAGCATGTACCGCAACCTGTGGTCGAACGGCCCGAAGGAGGCCCTGGAGTTCGCCGACTACACCTTCGACGAGCACTTCGGACGGCCGATCTCGTCGTACCCGCCGCGTCCGGTGCTGTGGGACTACATCGCCGGGCGCCTCGCGAAGACGCAGGTGCGCGACCTCATCCGCTTCGAGACCGTGGTGCGCTGGGTGGAGTTCGACGAGGACCGTGAGGTGTTCCGTCTCACCAGCGAGCACCTGCCGACCGGGCGCACGACCACGGAGGAGTTCGACCGGGTCGTCGTGGCCAGCGGGCACTTCTCCTTCCCGAACGTGCCGCACTTCGACGGCATCGAGACCTTCCCCGGATCCGTCGCCCACGCGCACGACTTCCGGGGCGCGGAGGCCCTCGCCGGACGGGACGTGCTCGTGATCGGGTCGAGCTACTCGGCGGAGGACATCGGCAGCCAGGCCTTCAAGATGGGCGCCCGCTCGGTCACCGCGAGCTACCGGACCGCGCCGATGGGCTACGACTGGCCGGAGGGCTTCGAGGAGCGTCCGTGCGTCGAGCGCTTCGAGGGCCGCACCGTGCACTTCGCCGACGGCACCTCGAAGGAGGTCGACGCGGTCATCCTCTGCACCGGCTACCTGCACAAGTACCCGTTCCTGCCCGCGGAGCTCGCCCTGTCCTCGCCGAACAACGTCTACCCCGACGGGCTGTACCGGGGCGTGCTCTGGCAGGGCAATCCACGCCTGGCCTACCTCGGCGCGCAGGACCAGTGGTTCACGTTCAACATGTTCGACGCGCAGGCCTGGTTCGTGCGCGACGTCATCCTCGGCCGGATCGCCCTGCCCGACGAGGGCGAGCGTGCCGCGTCCATCGCCGCGTGGCGGAAGCGGTTCGCGGAGATCGACTCGGCGGCGACGGAGATCCGCTTCCAGGCCGACTACATCCGGGACCTGCTGGAGTGCACCGACTATCCGGCGTTCGACCTCGATCGCGTCGTGGAGATCTTCCTCGCCTGGAAGCACGACAAGAAGGCCGACATCATGGGCTACCGCGACCGCGTGTACCCCTCGGTCATGACCGGGACGCTCGCCGCCGCACACCACACCTCGTGGCTGGATGAGCTCGACGACTCCCTCGAGCGCTATCTCGAGGCCGACGCGCTCCTCGTCTGATCGCCGACCCACCCCCTTCCGGCCGTCCCACCCCTTTACGAACGTTCGCAAGGGGGTGGGGCGCACGGGAAGGGGTGGGTCACGGCCTGGCCCGACGCCGCCCGATCCCCACGACGAGCGCGGCCGTGGCGAGGATGATCGCGGCGATGAGGAGCACCCAGAGGGCGACGCCGCCGTAGCCGCCGTTCAGCGCGGGATCGAGGAAGGGGTACGGGTACCACCACGGGTTCCCGGTCGCGGGTGCGGTCACGAGGTTCGCGCGGAGCAGGGTGTAGACGACCCACACGATCGGGAAGATCGCGGCGATCCCCACAGTGCCCCAGCCGAGCGCCCGACGACGCGGCGCGAACAGCACGTCGGCGAGCAGGACGAGCGGGATGACGACGTGCAGCACCTCGTTCGACCAGGCGACCGTGGCCCCCTGCGGCAGCGCGATCCCCCGGAGCAGCGTGTTGTAGACGACGCCCGTGACGATCATGTAGGTGCTCGCGCACACGAGCAGCGTTGCCAGCCACGTCGGCTCGACTCTGGCGTCGCGGTGCGTCAGCCCCCAGATCCCCCCGACGGCCAGCACCACCGCGGCCAGCACGTTGGAGAGGATCGTGAAGAAGCTGAAGAAGTTCGCGAAGACGGTGGGCAGGTGCGCGCCCCACGCGGTGTCCGCGGCGAGGGCGATCTCCAGTGTGCGCACGAGCTGCGCGACGATCGCCGCCACCGCGAGCGCCGCCGCCGAGAGTCGGATGTAGGGCCACCACCGCGTCATCGCCACCTCCGTCGCCACTGTAGCGCCCCCCCCGCGCCGTCCCCGTTACGCGCTCGACCCCGCGCCCCTCCCGGCGCGAGGCGGGGCCGAAAAGGTGCCTCCGCGGCCCCGGGAAGGTGCGTATTCCGTCCCGTATCGGCCTTCCCGGGGGCTGTCCGAGGCCTGCCGATAGGATGGGAGCGCCCGAAGAGGGCCAGCTCATCGGCCGGTGCAAACCCGGCGAAAGCCAAGGGGTTACCCATGCCAGGAATCGTTATCGTCGGCGTGCAGTGGGGCGACGAAGGAAAGGGCAAGGCCACCGATCTGCTCGGTGAGCGCACCGACTGGGTGGTGAAGTTCAACGGCGGCAACAACGCCGGGCACACCGTCGTCGTGGGCGATGAGAAGTACGCCCTGCACCTGCTGCCCTCCGGCATCCTGTCGCCCGGCGTGAACCCGGTCATCGGCAACGGCGTGGTCATCGACCTCGAGGTGCTCTTCTCCGAGCTGGAGGCCCTGTCCGCCCGCGGTATCGACGTCTCGCGGCTCAAGGTCAGCGCCAACGCGCACATCATCACCCAGTACCACCGCACACTCGACAAGGTCACCGAGCGCTTCCTCGGCAAGCGCAACATCGGCACCACCGGCCGCGGCATCGGTCCGGCCTACGCCGACAAGATCAACCGCGTGGGCATCCGCGTGCAGGACCTCTTCGACGAGAACATCCTGCGCCAGAAGGTCGAGGGCGCCCTCGATCAGAAGAACCACCTCCTGGTGAAGGTCTTCAACCGCCGCGCCGTCACCTGCGACGAGATCGTCGACGACCTGCTCTCCTACGCCGAGCGTCTGCGCCCGATGGTCGCCGACACGGGCTACCTCATCGACCAGGCCCTGAACCGCGGCGAGGTCGTCGTGTTCGAGGGCGGCCAGGCCACGATGCTCGACATCGACCACGGCACCTACCCGTTCGTCACCTCGTCCTCGGCTACGGCCGGCGGCGCCTCGACCGGCTCCGGGGTCGGCCCCGGCGCCCTCGACCGCATCGTGGGCATCGTCAAGGCCTACACGACCCGCGTCGGCTCCGGTCCGTTCCCGACCGAGCTGTTCGACGAGCAGGGCGAGTGGCTGCGCAAGCAGGGCTTCGAGTTCGGCACCACGACCGGGCGTCCGCGCCGCGTGGGCTGGTACGACGCCCCCATCACGCGGTACGCCACGCGCATCAACGGCATCACCGACCTCGTGCTCACGAAGCTCGACATCCTCACCGGGCTCGAGAAGATCCCGGTGTGCGTGGCCTACGACGTGGACGGGGAGCGGTTCGACGAGGTGCCGGTGAACCAGACCGACTTCCACCACGCGAAGCCGATCCTGGAGTACTTCCCCGGGTGGAGCGAGGACATCTCGACCGCGCGCACCTTCGAGGACCTTCCGCAGACGGCGCAGGACTACGTGCTCGCGCTGGAGGAGATGAGCAACACGCGCATCTCGGTGATCGGCGTCGGTCCGGAGCGCGATCAGGTGATCGTGCGTCACGACCTGCTCGACTGACCGGCATGACGCGGTTCTGGCTCGGGGGCTACGGCCCGGCGATGGAGGGCTCCGCCGAGGGGATCGGCGTGCTGGCGGGCGACGAGGGCCGTGAGGCCACGACGCTCGCCTACCGCGGACCCGTGACGCAGACGCCGTCGCCGTCGTGGCTCGCGACGCATCCGTCCCTCGACGTCGTGTACGCGGCGTTGGAGGGCGACGCCGCCGTGCAGGCGTTCGCGCGCACGGGGGAGCTGGCGCTGACGCCGCTCGGCGATCCGGTGGCGACGGGGGACGGCGTCTGTCATCTCGCGGTGTCGCCGAACGGCCAGACGCTCGTCGCCAGCTGCTACGGCGACGGGCGGGTCGTCCGTTTCGGACTCGCCGCGGATGGTCGTCTCGTGCCGGCTAAGGAGGATGCGGCGGCAGCCCTGCGTGCCGCCCTCTTCGGCGACGGCGATCCGGATGCGGCCCCGGCCACGCCCGCCGGGGACGGCATCGCGGCGGTCGACCCGTACGGCGCCGCGGGCCGCGCATCTCACGCGCACGCCGCCGCCTTCCTGCCGGACGGCCGTGTGGCGACGACCGACCTCGGCTTCGATCTCGTCCGATTCTGGCGCCTGCAGGGCCCCGGGCTCGTCCTGGATCAGGAGGTCGTGCTTCCGCGCGGCACCGGTCCGCGCCACATGGTCGTGCATCCGAGTGGTCACCTGCATGTCGTGACCGAGTACTCCTGCGAGGTCTTCACGCTCGCGGCCGCCGCCGACGGCACCTGGGGCGTGGTCTCCTCGGCTCCGGCCAGCCCCATCGCGCAGGTCGGCGTGGATTTCCCCGCCGAGCTCACCCGCTCCAAGGACGGTCGGTTCCTCTACACCGCCCTCCGTGGCAGCAACACCATCGCGGCGCTGCGGGTGCGCGGCAGCGGCGAGACCCTGGAACCGGTCGCGCTCGCCGACTCCGGAGTCGACTGGCCGCGACACCACCTCGTCTACCAGGGCAAGCTCCTCGTCGCCGGGCAGCGCTCCGACACCGTGACGCTGCTCGACATCGACGATCGCACGGGAGCCCCGCTCGGAGTTCGGCACGAGGCGCAGGCCCCCGCAGCGACGAGCATCCTCCCGCTCCGCTGACGCCGGGCCGGGCGTACGCCCCTCCGGGACTTGACCTCAACCTTTCTTGAGGTTCTAGCGTCGTCCTCATGACGACCGAGACCGGGCGCACCGCGCCGTCCACGCCCGCCCCGCCCCGCATCCTCGGCGGCGAGTACGTCTGGATCACGATCGGCGCGTGCGCCCTCGTGTTCCTCGGCGCCTTCGAATCGCTGGCGGTCACCACGGTGATGCCGGCGGTCAGCGCCGACCTCGACGGCGAGCGGCTGTACGCGCTGGCCTTCGCCGGACCGCTCGCGACGAGCGTGATCGGTATGGTGGTCGCCGGCAACTGGTCCGATCGGCGGGGTCCCGTGCTGCCGCTGTACGCCTCCGTCGCCCTGTTCACCGTCGGTCTGCTCGTCGCGGGACTCGCGCCGACCATGGAGGTCCTCGTCGCGGGACGCTTCGCGCAGGGGCTCGGCAACGGTGGACTCATGGTGGCTCTCTACGTCGTGGTCGCCCGGGTGTACCCGACGTCCCTGCATCCGGCGATCTTCGCGGGGTTCGCCGCCGCGTGGGTCATCCCCTCGCTGATCGGTCCGACGATCGCGGGTGCGGTCACGGAGGTGTGGAGCTGGCACTGGGTGTTCCTCGGGGTCGTGGTGCTCGTCCTGCTCGCGCTGCTGATGGTCGTCCCGGCCCTCCGCGGCCTCGCGCGCAGCGGAGACGCCACCACGCCGTGGGCTCTCGGGCGGCTGGGGTGGTCGGTGCTCGCCGCCTCCGCGGTGCTGGCCCTCGACCTCGTCGGAGAGGTCCCGGTCGCCGGTCCGTTTCTGTCGGCGGCCGCGGTGGTGGTCGCGATCGCGGCGGTGCGCCCACTCGTTCCTCGGGGCGCGCTCGTCGCCCGCCGGGGCCTGCCGTCGGTGATCCTGGTGCGCGGTCTGGGGGCCGCGGCGTTCTTCGGGGCGCAGATCTACCTGCCGTACCTGCTCACCGATCGGTACCTGCTGTCGCCGACCCTCGCCGGGCTGGCGCTGACCGGGGGTGCGCTCGCCTGGTCGGCGGCGGCGACCGTCCAAGGGCGGATGGGCGAGCGCCTGTCGAGCGTGACGGCCGTGCGGGTGGGGACGGCCCTCGTGGTCATCGGGATCGCCCTGATCCTGGTGATCACGGTCACGCGGGCCATCCCGCTGCTCGCCGCCCTCGCCTGGGTCGTCGCGGGTGCGGGCATGGGGTTGATGAGCCCGCGATCCAGTGCGCTCGTCCTCGCGATGTCCTCCCCGGCGGAACAGGGCTTCAACAGTGGGGCCATGACCGTGGCCGACTCCTTCGGCAGCGCGCTGGCCCTCGCCGTCACGGGTTCGCTCTTCGTCGCGCTCGGGGCCGTAGCCGGAGGGGATGCGTTCGCGGGAGTCTTCGCGCTCGCCGCGGTGATCGGTGCGGCGGCGGCCGTCCTCGCACCGCGCACGAGGAGCGTGCAGCCCGCTGCGGCGTGATTTGCGCGGGATGTACGGGCGCCCCTACCCTGGTGAACGGTGTTCAGGTGAACACCGTTCAGGAAGGAACACCCGATGGCATCCACCCCCCGCGACACCTCCGCGACCCTCGGCCGCGTCGCCGTCTTCGCCGCGCTCATCATCGTGCTCGGCACGGTCGTCGTCCCGCTGCCCGGCGGGGTGCCCATCACCGGACAGACGCTCGCCGTCATGCTGGCCGGTCTCGTCCTCGGCCCCCGGGTCGCTCCGTGGTCGGTCGCCCTCGTCCTCGTGCTCGCGGCGGTCGGACTCCCGGTGCTCGCGGGTGGGCGCGGAGGTCTCGGGGTCTTCGTGGGGCCCACGGCCGGGTACATGCTCGGCTGGATCGTGGGCGTCGTCGTCATCGGACTCCTGATGCGCACCGGTCGCCCGACCTGGTGGCGTACCGCGCTCGCGGCCTTCGTCGGCGGTGTGCTCGTCGTCTACGCCTTCGGCATCCCCGTCCAGGCTCTCGTCACCGGCGTTCCCCTCGACCTCACAGCCCTCTCGACCCTGGCCTTCCTCCCGGGCGACCTCATCAAGGTGACCGCGGCCACCCTCATCGTCGTGGCCCTCCGTCGCGCCTACCCCCGGGCCTTCGCCGACCCCCGCCCCGTCCCCTCCGTCGCCGCCTGACCCTCGGACCGTCCCGTCGACTCCGTCGGTCCCGTCGAGTCCGTCGGTCCCGTCGACTCTGTCGGTCTTGTCGGTCCTGGTCCGGATGCACGACCAGGACACGACTGCCGGCGGATCGCCCCGTCCCGATCGTGCATCCGTCTCCAGGTCGTGCATCAGGAACGTCTGACCTGACCCCTCCGCCCCAACCTCTGACTGGACCCCCAAGAACGCCCCGCTCGGGGACCGATTCACTCCCCGAGCCGCCGGGATACTTCCGGTCGTCCATGTTCCAGATGACGACCGCGGCACATCTGCCGGCGAATCGCCCCGTCCGGATCGTGCGGCCGTCCCCAGGTCGTGCATCCGGAACGTCGGACCCGGTCCCGACCCGGACCCGGTCCCGTAGCACGCCGGGACCGGGTCCCTGGATCCTGGTTCGAATGCACGACCAGGACACGACTGCCGGCGGATGGTCCGTTCCGGATCGTGCAGCCGCACTCCGATCGTGCACCCGGAACGCCGGCGGGAGGAACGACGGATCCGGATCCGGATCCAGGTCGTGCATCCGGAACGACCGATCCGGAACCGGAACCCGACGTCGGGAAGGACGGGCATATCGGCGGACGGGAACAACTCGCCCGTGACTCGACGTTCCTCATGAGCGAGACTGGGCCACGGACCGCCGCGGCCACGAGAGGGGCGAGCATGACTGCTGCCGACAAGACCGACGAATACGACCTCATCGTGCTGGGCGGTGGTCCGGTCGGGGAGAACGTGGCGGATCGTGCCGTGCAGGGCGGTCTCACCGCGATCATCGTGGAGAGCGAACTCGTCGGCGGGGAGTGCTCGTACTGGGCGTGCATGCCGTCGAAGGCGCTGCTCCGCTCGGCCCAGGCGCTCCGCGCCGCGCAGCACGTCGCCGGCGCCGCGCAGGCCGTGACCGGGTCGCTCGATGTGCGCGCGGTGTTCGAGCGTCGCGACTCCTTCACGAGCAACTGGTCCGACGACGGGCAGGTGAAGTGGCTGGAGTCCGCCCACATCGACCTCGCCCGGGGGCACGGCCGGCTGACCGGGGAGCGCGAGGTCACGGTGACCGATCAGGACGGCGGCACCCGGGTGCTGCGCGCGCGTCACGCGGTCGCCATCAGCACCGGTTCGGATGCGGTCATCCCGCCGATCGAGGGCCTGCGGGAGGCGTCGCCCTGGACGAGCCGCGAGGCGACCAGCGCCGAGGAGCTGCCCGACAGTCTCGCGGTCATCGGCGGCGGCGTGGTCGCGGTCGAGATGGCCACCGCGTACGCGGCGCTCGGCTCGTCGGTGACGCTGCTGGCGCGCAGCGGGCTGCTGGGCGGGATGGAGCCCTTCGCCGGGGAGCGCGTGGCCGATGGCCTGCGTGAGCTCGGCGTCGATGTCCGCACCGACACCGGCACGACGGCGGTGCACCGCGACGGGGACCGGGTGACCATCGCCCTCGACAACGGCGAGACGGTGACCGCGGCGGAGGTGCTCGTCGCGACCGGACGCTCTCCCCGCAGCGCCGACATCGGGCTCGACGCGGTCGGGCTCGAGCCGGGCCGCTGGATCGAGACGGACGACACCCTCCGCGTCCCCGGGCACGACTGGCTGTACGCCGTCGGCGACGTCAACGGCCGCGTGCTGCTGACCCACCAGGGCAAGTACCAGGCGCGCGCCGCGGGCGACGTCATCGTCGCGCGCGCGAAGGGCGACGCGGTGGACGACGCGCCCTGGGGCCGTCACGTCGCCACGGCCGACCACGCCGCGGTGCCGCAGGTCACCTTCTCGATCCCGGAGGTCGGGTCCGTCGGACTCACCGCGGCGGCGGCGAAGGATGCCGGGACCGCCGTCCGTGTCGTCGACTACGACCTCGGGTGGGTGGCGGGCGCGAGCCTGTACGAGGACGGCTTCGCCGGGCAGGCGCGCCTGGTCGTCGACACCGACCGCGACGTCGTGATCGGTGCGACGTTCGTCGGCCCCGAGGTCGCTGAGCTCGTGCAGGCCGCGACCATCGCGATCGTCGGCGAGGTCCCGATCGCCCGACTCTGGCACGCCGTGCCCTCGTACCCCACGATCAGCGAGATCTGGCTCCGGCTCCTGGAGGGCTACGGCCGCGACTCGGCCTGATCCGGGCAATCCGATTCCGGTCGCGTGACGAACAGAACGCGCATTGTGTCTCAGATTGACGACCCCGCGCGCAACCCGGTGCCGGATGTCGCACCCGTCTTATACGCTCGAACCCACATCCGAGGAGGCAGGACCATGAAGGCTGTACTCGCAGGAAACGTCATCGCCGAGGCCGACCAGGACGACCTCATCCGCATCGAGGGGAACTGGTACTTCCCGCCGGCAGCCGTCGCGCCGGACGCGCTCGTCGAGAGCCCCACGCCGTACACCTGTCCCTGGAAGGGCGAGTGCCAGTACTACTCCGTCCAGGTCGACGGAGAGCTGCACAAGGATCTCGCGTGGTCGTACCCGCACCCGTACCCGTCGGCGTTCGACCGGGTCGGCAAGGACTTCTCCGGCTACGTCGCCTTCGCCCCGGGCGTCGAGGTCTCGGCCTAATCCCGTACGAACGCACGTCCGCACGACCGTCGGAGAGACACCCTCATGATCGAGTTCCGCAACGTCACGAAGCGCTTCCCCGACGGGACGCTCGCCGTCGACGACTTCAGCCTCGTGCTGCCCTCCCGCAAGACCACCGTGTTCGTCGGCTCGTCCGGCTGCGGCAAGACCACCCTGCTGCGGATGATCAACCGCATGGTGGAGCCGACGTCGGGAGAGGTCGAGATCGACGGGGAGAGCGTGCTGTCGGGCGACCCGGTCGCGCTGCGCCGACGCATCGGCTACGTGATGCAGAACTCCGGGCTCATGCCGCACTTCACTGTCATCGACAACGTGGCCACCGTGCTGCGGCTGAACGGGGTGAAGCGCAAGGAGGCGCATGAGCGGGCCCGTGAGCTGCTGACGACGGTCGGCCTCGACCAGGGGCTCGCCGAGCGGTACCCGAGCCAGCTGTCGGGCGGGCAGCAGCAGCGCGTCGGGGTGGCCCGCGGACTCGCCGCCGACCCGAACATCCTCCTCATGGACGAGCCGTTCGGTGCGGTCGACCCCATCGTCCGCGCCGACCTCCAGCAGGAGACCCTGCGGCTGCAGCACGAGCTCGACAAGACGGTCGTGTTCGTCACGCACGACATCGACGAGGCCTTCCTCCTCGGCGACCAGGTCGTCATCCTCGACAAGGGCGCCCGGATCGTGCAGGTCGGCCGTCCGAGCGAGATCATCGAGAACCCGGCCGACGACTTCGTCTCCTCGTTCATCGGAGCCGACCGCGGTCGCCGTGCGCTGCATCTCAAGCAGACCCCGCGGGGGACCGTGGTCGTCGACTCCGAGGGCCGCACGCAGGGAGCGATCGTCGATGTGCCGGAGGGCGTGGTCGACGGTGCCGACGTGCTGAAGGCGGCCCCGTGAACTGGGTCGGCGACAACCTCGGGCTGATCCTCGAGCTCACCGCGGTGCACCTGCAGCAGAGCGCGATCGCGATCGTGCTCGGGTTCGTCCTCGCGCTGCCGCTGGGATGGGTGGCCTGGCGCTATCAGCTCGTGAAGGGTCCGGTCATCGTCCTCACCGGGCTGCTCTACACGATCCCGTCCCTCGCCCTCCTCATCCTGCTGCCCTCAGTGGCCGGGTACCCCGCACGCAGCCCCGCCAACCTCGTCATCGGCCTGACCATCTACGCGGTCGCGATCCTCGTCCGTGCGGTGTCCGACGGCCTGGACTCGGTCGACCCCGCGATCCGGCAGTCCGCGGTCGCGATGGGCTACGGCGGGTTCCGCCGCTTCTGGACGGTCGACTTCCCGCTCGCCGGGCCGGTCATCCTCGCGGGTCTCCGAGTGGCGGCGGTGAGCACCATCTCGCTCGCGACGGTCGGCATCCTCGTCGGCGTCACGAACCTCGGCTACCTGTTCACGAACGGCCTCCAGCGCCGCATCCTCGCCGAGGTCTTCACCGGCATCGTCGCCGTCGTCGTCATCGCCCTGGTCATCGACCTCCTGCTGGTCCTCCTCGGGCGGGCCCTCATGCCGTGGACGCGGGCGGCGACCACCCCCGCCGCCGCGCGGCGGACGATCACGTTGAGGACGGCCGCATGAACGTGTTCGCCGAGGCCTTCGCCTGGCTGTTCTCGCCCGACCGCTGGGTGGGGACCTACTCCCTCCCCGTCCTGTTCGGCCAGCACGTCTTCTACACGGTGGTCTCGGTCCTGATCGCCGCGGTGATCGCCGTGCCGCTGGGCTGGCTCATCGGGCACACCGGGAAGGGGCGGGAGATCGCGGTCGCCGTCTCCGGAGCGGCCCGCGCCATCCCGTCCTTCGGACTGATGGTCCTCCTGGTGCTTCTGCTGGGCGTGCTGCGCACGCCGCTGGCGGCGATCATCACGTTCGTGATCCTGGCGATCCCGTCCCTGCTCGCCGGCGCCTACACGGGTCTGGAGGCGGTCGACCGCCGCACCATCGACGCGGCGAGGGCGATGGGGATGACCGGCTGGCAGGTGTTCTGGAAGGTCGAGGTGCCGCTCGGCATGCCGCTGCTGGTCGGCGGCCTCCGCTCGGCGCTGCTGCAGGTCATCGCCACGGTGACGATCGCGGCCTACGTGAACCTCGGCGGCCTCGGCTGGCCGATCATCCAGGGCATCCCGCTCCGCCGTTTCGACCAGGTCCTCGGCGGCGCGATCCTCGTCGCCGTGCTCGCGCTCCTCGTCGATCTCCTGCTCGCGCTCGCCCAGCACGCCGCGGTGCCCCGCGGTGTGCGCACGCGTCCGCAACGACGCCGCGCGCGGGCGACCGCCCCCGCGGCTGCACCCGCCTGACCCACAGCATCGTCCCCCAGAGAAGAGGAAGTCCATGTTCACCGCACGAAAGTCCCGCCTCGCCCTTGCCGGCGGCGTCGCCCTCGCCGCCGCCCTCGCCCTCTCCGGCTGCGCCAACAGCAACCCGCTGGACGCCCCCACCGACGACGCCGGCGACGGTGGGGGCAGCGACACCATCGTCATCGGCTCGCAGGCCTACTACTCGAACGAGATCATCGCCGAGATCTACGCGCAGGCGCTCGAGGCCGCCGACTTCGACGTGGACCGTCAGTTCAGCATCGGCCAGCGCGACGCCTACATGCCGGACGTCGAGTCCGGGGCGATCGACCTGTTCCCGGAGTACACGGGCAACCTGCTCGAGTACCTGGACAAGGATGCGACCGCCACCAGCCCGGACGACGTCTACGCCGCCCTGAAGGACGCGCTCCCGGACGGCCTCACCGCGCTCGACTACGCGGAGGCGTCCGACCAGGACACCTACACGGTGCTCAAGAGCTTCGCCGAGGAGAACGACCTCACCTCGATCGCCGACCTCGCAGACGTCACCACCCCGGTCACGATCGGCGCGGCGCCCGAGTTCGAGCAGCGTCCGTACGGCCCGGCTGCCGCCAAGGAGGTCTACGGCGTCGACCTGGCGTTCTCGGCCACCGGTCCCACGACGCTGGAGTCGCTGCTCGCCGGCGAGATCCAGGTGGCGGACATCTACTCGGCCGACCCGGCATTCCAGACCGAGGACATCGTGGCGCTGGAAGACCCGGAGAACATCATCCTGGCCTCGAACGTCGTCCCCATCGCGTCCAGCGACGTGGCCGACGAGATCGCCGACGTGATCAACGGCATCAGCGCCAAGCTGACCGCCGAGGAGCTCGTCGCCCTCAACGTGCAGAGCACGGTCGACCAGAAGTCGGCGGAGGACATCGCGAAGCAGTGGCTGACGGACAACGACCTCATCTGAGTCGTCTCCCCGCGAAGCGCCCGGCCCTCAGGGGTCGGGCGCTTCGTCGTCGTCACCCGCCGGTGTGCACAGCTTCGGAGATCTCGCCCGACACGCCGCGGAGGACCCCCGGCTGACGGCGTGTCGCCCCGGATCTCCGAAGTTGTGCCCGGGGGTGAGGCCCTGGGGTCAGGTGCGGGAGTCCTGCTTCGGCACGACCACCTGCTTGACGATGATGAGGATCGAGGCGGTGACGGGCACGGCCACGAGGGCGCCGAGCAGGCCGAGGAGCGTGCCGCCGGCGAGGGCGCCGATGACGACGAGCGAGCCCGGTACGGCCACCGCCTTGTTCATCACCCGCGGCGTGAGCACGTAGGCCTCGATCTGCATGTAGACGAGGTAGATCGCGGCGAAGACCAGCGCGGCGATCGGGTTCGTGAACAGCGCGAGGATGGTGCCGATCATCCAGAACAGCACCGAGCCGACGAGCGGGATGAGCGTGACGCAGAAGGCGATCGCGGCCATGAGCGGCGGGAACGGCAGGCCCAGCACGGTGTAGAGGAGGAGGGCGAGGGTCGCGTTGCAGAAGGCCAGGACGACCATCCCCATCACATAGCCGCCCACGGAGTCGGTGATCTGCTGGGAGATGTCGCCGGCGCGGTCGCGGTCGCGGGCCGGGACCAGGCGCAGCAGCCCCTGGCGCATGGCCGGCAGGGTCGCGAGGAAGTACAGCGTCAGCACGAGCACCACGATCGCGCCCGAGATCCCGCTGGCGATGGAGGCGCCCACCTGGAGCGCTCCGCCGCCGATCGTCGCGAGGTTTCCGAAGTCGGAGAGGAACTTCTGCACCTCCGACACGAGGTCCTGGAACTGGTCGCCGAACTGGTTATTGAGGGTGGCGTAGAGGTCGGACTTCGTGAAGTCCTGGATCATGCCGGGGACCGACTTCACGAACCCGGCGATCTGATCGACGACGATGGGCACGATCATCCACAGGACGAGGGCGACCACGACGATGAGAGCGAGGATCGTCACCACGACGGAGAGCGCGCGGGAGATTCCGCGGCGTTCGAGGAAGCGGACGGCCGGGTCGAGGCCGAGCGCGGCGAACAGGGCGAGTGCGATGTAGATGAGGACGGTGGAGAGGTTGTAGAGCGCGCTGCCGATCACGATCGCCCCGAGGCCGCCGAGGGTCACGAGGAACCCGAAGACGAACGGCCGATCGATCCGCGTCCAGAATGAGCGACTGGGCGTGGTCGGCTCGATCACCACGGGGACGGACGGCTTCGCGACGGCGTCCGGCGCCTCCACCGCGGCTCCGACCAGCGCGGCGTCGACGGGGGCGGGGACGGAGTCCGGGGCGGGACCGCCCTGCCCGTCGTGCGGAGCGGAGGCCGGCGACTGGTCGTTGCTCATGAGCACACGATAGCGGTGCCCCTCGTCGGAGGCCGGGTGATCCGCGGCTCTAGAGTAGGGGCATGACTGCCGCTGAGGACCCGAAGGCCGAACTGCTCCGGCTGCGTGCGAGCATCGACAACATCGACGCGGCGCTGATCTTCCTGCTCGCGGAGCGGTTCCGCGCCACGCAGCAGGTAGGCCACCTCAAGGCCGAGCATGAGATGCCGGCGTCCGACCCGAACCGCGAGGAGCAGCAGGTCGCCCGGCTCCGCGCGCTCGCGGAGGAAGCCCACCTCGACCCGGAGTTCGCGGAGAAGTGGTTCAACTTCGTCGTGGCGGAGGTCATCCGCCACCACACCGAGGCCGCGGAGGGGCGCTGAGCCCGCGCGTCAGGCTCCGCGCTCGGCGAGCAGCCGGTCGCGCACCTCGCGCCGCAGCACCTTGCCGATGAGCGACCGCGGGAGGTCGTCGACGGCGGTGATCCGGCGCGGCACCTTGTAGGCGGTCAGCCGCGTGCGGCAGAAGTCGCGGAGGCCCTCCATGTCGTCGGCGGCACCCTCTCGGAGGACCACGGCGGCCGCGACCTCTTCGCCGCCGCTCGACCGCGGCAGCCCGACGACGGCGGCCGCCACGACATCCGGGTGCGCTTCCAGCGCGTTCTCGACTTCGCTGGGTGAGACGTTGAAGCCGCCGGTGATGATGAGCTCCTTGCGGCGGTCGACGATGGTGACGAACCCGTCGGGCGAGACCTCGGCGATGTCGCCGGTGCGGAGCCAGCCGTCCGGCAACAGGGCCTCGGCTGTATCTCCGGGACGACCCCAGTAGCCCTGGAACACCTGCGGCCCGCGCAGCAGCAGTTCGCCGGGCTCGCCCGTGGGCACATCGACGTCGGGGTCGTCGGGGTCGACGACGCGGATCTCCGTGCTCGGGAACGGGACGCCGACCGTACCGGGGCGCCGCGTGGGACCCATCGGGTTGCCGAGCGCGACGGGTGAGGCCTCGGTCATCCCGTACCCCTCCACGAGCAGTCCCCCGGTCGCCTCCTCCCAGCGCCGCACCGTCTCGACGGGAAGGCTCATGGCTCCGGAGATCGCGAACCGCACCGTGGAGAGGTCCACCGTGCCGCGTCCGGCCGCGCGGGACAGCTGATCGTAGATCGGCGGGACGGCGGGGAGGAAGGTCGGCGGGCTCGTGCGGGCGGCATCCGTCACGAGTCCGAGGTCGAACGTCGGGAACAGCACCACCTTCGCCCCGATGCTCAACGCGAACGTGAGGCACAGGGTGAGTCCGTAGGCGTGGAAGAGCGGCAGCACGGCGTAGAAGGTCTCCTCGCCGTCGCGGAGTCCGGGCACCCAGGCCCGCCCCTGCATCGCGTTGGCCCGCAGATTCGCGTGGGTGAGGATGGCGCCCTTGGGGACCCCGGTCGTCCCGCTCGTGTACTGCAGGACGGCGGTGTCGCCGAGCGCCGGCGCGGGCGTGCGGCGGGGAAGCCGGCGGTGCGACACGAGCTTCTTCCACGGCGTCAGGTGCCGCGCGCGTGGGGTGCCGGTCAGCTTCGCCCGCGATGCCCGGGCCTTCGGGACCGGGAGTCGCAGCAGGAGGCGCTTCGTCAGGGGCATCGCCGCCGTGAGGTCGACGCTCACGATGTGGCCGACCCGGAGGTCGTCGGGGAACCCCGCGACGGTGTCGGCGACCTTGTCCCACACGATCGCGACGCGGGCCCCGTGGTCCTCGAACTGGTGGCGCAGCTCCCGCGCGGTGTAGAGCGGGTTGTGCTCGACGACGATCGCGCCGAGGCGCAGGACCGCGTAGAACGCGACGACGTGCTGCGGGCAGTTCGGCAGCACCAGCGCCACCCGGTCGCCCTTCGTGACCCCGAGGTGGCGGAGTCCCTCCGCGGCGCGGTCGATCTGCTCGCCGAGCTCCCGGTAGGTGGTCACGGCACCGAAGAACTCGAGGGCGGGGCGGCGCGCATACCGCCGGACGCTGGCGGCCAGCATCTGCGGCAGGGTCTGCGTCGGCTCGTCGATGTCGGCCGGCACGCCCTCGGCATAGGAGCGGAGCCAGGGACGGGAAGACAGCGGCGCGTCGGTCATGCCCTCATCTTCCGACACGGACCTGTGCTCCGCCTCCCCCTTGCGCTCACCACCGCTCGGCGTGCAGTCACCCGTCCGCGAGGACGCCCATGACGATGGCGTCGACCCACTCGCCGTCCCAGCGCAGCGCCTCCCGACGCCGGCCCTCGACGACGAACCCGGCCTTCTCGTAGGCGCGCTGCGCCCGCGGGTTGAACGCGTACACCTCGAGCTCCACGCGATGCAGTCCCACGGTGTCGAAGGCGTGCCGGATGACCGCGCGCGTCGCCTCGGTCCCGTATCCGGCGCCGAACCACCGCGGGCCGGCGAGGGCGATGCGGAAACCGGCCGAGCCGTTGTCCTCGTCCAGGTCGCTGAGGACCACCTCGCCGATGTGCGCGCCGTCGTCGCGACGGAGGATCGCCCAATCCGCCCGGTCGTCCCGGTCGGCGAGCGACCGGAGCCAGGTCTCGACGCCCTCGCGGGTGAAGCGCGCGTGGGTGCCGGTCAGCCGCAGCACCTCGGGCTCCTGCAGGGCCGCCCAGGTGCCGTCGAGATGCTCCGGTCCGAGCGGCACGAGGTCCAGCCGCTCGGTGGTCAGGGTGGGGACGGGAGTGAGGGAGAGCGCCATCAGACGGGGAGCACCCGCCCCGAGACGATGCCCTCGACCGCGCGCACGTACGCTTGGCCGACCTCGTCGTCGGTGACAGGGCGGTGGCCGGGGAAGGTCGAGAAGTACCCGGGGGAGTTCGCCAGCACGTCGGGGGAGACCGCATTGATGCGGATCCCCCGCGGGGCCTCGGCCGCCGCCGTGATCACGAACGACTCCAGGGCGCCGTTGGCCATCGCCGCCGCCGCTCCCGTCGCGATCGGCTCCCGCGCGAGCACGCCGCTGGTGAGGGTGATGGAGCCGCCGTCGGTCACGTGGTCGAGGGCGACCCGCACGACGTCGAGCTGCGCGAGGGTCTTCCCGGTGAAGGCGGCGAGATAGTCGTCGCGGTCGAGATCGGTGAGCGGCTTGAAGGGCACGGAGCCCACGGCGACCACGACGGCGTCGACCGGGCCGACCCGCTCGAAGAGGCTGCGGATGGAGGCGGGGTCGGTCACGTCCACGTTCTGCTCGCCGGAGCGGGACGCCCGCACGACCTCGTGTCCCCGCACGTCGAGGGTGGCGGCGACCACCCCGCCGATGCTGCCGGTCGCGCCGATCACGAGTACCTTCATGCGGATTCCCTCCCAGGACGGATCGAGACGACGGACGGCCGCCTCGCGGGATCGAGTCTCCCATCCCTTCCGGGCGGGAGGGGACGGATGACGGGCGCGTCCGTCAGCGCGGGCTGAACTCGGCGGCCACCACGCGGGTCGCCGCGCCCAGCAGGACGGCGTCGTCGAGAGCGCTCGGCACCACGGTCGGTCCGAGGGAGGGGTGCGAGGCGGCACGAACCGCGGCGGCCGTCGCGTCCACGAACTCCGGGGAGACGATCCCGTCCGGACCGCTCAGGACGATCGTGGGCAGGTCGACGGCGGCGGCGATGACCGAGAGCGACGTACCGAGCCGGGCGCCGGCGGCGGTGAGCACCGTCGCGTGGTCTGCGCCCGGGGTCTCCAGGCGCCGGGCGATCGCGGGAGCCGCCGCCCACGCGTGGACGCAGCCGTCGCGGCCGCACAGGCACAGCTCACCGGGGTCGCCACCCGCACCGACGTGCGCGAGCTCGCGGGCGCCGATGGAGCGTTCCACCGGGGCGCCGTCGTCGCCGACGACGCGGATCGCGGTGCCGATGCGGGTGCCGATGCGGACGAGCAGGAAGTCGGTGCCGACGGAGCCGAACCGCTGCGCGGCGTCGGCCACGAGATCGGCGTCGTCGAACAGGTGGACGGGCGCGTCGAGGACGTCCGCGAGTCGAGGGCCGAGACCGAGCAGCGCGGAGGAGCCGGTGGGCACGCCGATGCCGATGCCGAGCGCGGGACCGTCGGCGAGGGCCCGCAGCTCGGCGACGAGACCGGCGATGGCGGCGGCGGCGTCCGGGGTGCGCGGCCGGCGGAGGCGGTGCGCGATGCGGCCGTCCGGCGAGGCCAGTGCGCCGACGATGTCGTCGGGTGCGGAGAGGTCGAGTGCGATGACCTGGACGGCACGCTGGTCGAACTCGAGCATCACGGCGGGCTTCCCTGGCCGGGACTCCTGGCTGGGTCCGCTCTCCCGGATCACACCGTCGGCGAGCAGGTCGCGCACGACCTCGGAGACGGTGGGGCGGGCGAGGCCGGTGAGCCGGGACAGATCGGCGCGACTCAGGGCGGACTGCTCCATGAGGGTGCGGAGGACGAGGGCGCGGTTCCGCTCCCGGATACCGCGGGCGTGACCGTTGCCCGGTGGCTGCGCGGCTCGTGCCCGATCGGCGGGGCGCTCTAGGATCTGGGGGTAGCGCACGATGCTCCTCCCGATCGACGCTCGGGCTGACTAAGTTCAATGAATAAACTAACGGACCGAGCGTACGGAGCGGTACGCGCGCTGTCAATCGACGCCACCTCGGCCCCGAGAAGGAACCCGCAGATGTTCACCCATGACGACGCGCTGGACACCCAGGCGGCGGTTCGGCGAGCGAACCTGCGACGGGCGCTCCAGCTCGTCTTCCAGGCCTCCGGTTCGCAGACCCGCGCCGGCATCGCGCGGGCGACCGGCCTCACGGCGGCGACCGCGTCGTCCCTCGTCGCCGAGCTCATCGAGAACCGCTTGATCGCTGAGGGCGAGCAGGCGGTGAGCACGGGGGGCAAGCGCGCGACCACGCTCAGCATCGACGCGGAGCACCACCTGATCCTCGTGCTCGTCGTGCAGCCGACCAGTGCGTACCTCGCGCTCGTCGCCCTCGACGGCTCCGAGGTCGAACGACGCAGCATCTCCTACACGATGCAGACCCGGGACCGGGTCCTCGACGAGACGGTCGCGGAGGTCGTCGCCGCAACCGGGTCGCGGCTGCTCGCGGTCGGTGTGCAGGTCCCGGGGACGACCGACGGGCGCACGGTGCTGGAGAGCGTGCAGCTGGAGTGGCACGAGGTGCCGCTGGCGGAGCGCTTCGAGAGCATCGCGGGCGTCCCGGTCCTCCTCGTCAACGACGTCGATGCCGAGGCCATCGCGGAGGCCGGGCTGGACGCCGCCCCCTCGGGCTACCGGCTGTTCATCCACAGCGGCGGAGGCATCGGCGCCGCGGTCACCCTCGACGGGGAGCTCGCACCGGGGCCCCGTGACCGTGCCGGGGAGATCGGCCATGTGCAGGTGGTGTTCGGAGACGCCGCCCGCCCGTGCCGCTGCGGGCGTCGCGGCTGCCTGGAGTCGGCGGCCGCGATGGGACCGATGCTCGGCGAGGAGTTCTCGGATGCCCTGGACGCGTCGGCGGTCCGTGCCCTCGTCGCCCGGGCGGATCAGACCCTGATCGACGACGGCGCGCGGGCGCTGGCCCGCGCCATCAAGCTCATCGGGGCGCTGCTCGATCCGATCGAGGTGGTCATCGGCGGCCCGGCGACGGAGCTCGGTCCCCGGTTCCTGGAACGGGTCCGGGCCGAGAGCGGCTACCCCGCGCGCGGCACCGCCGACGTGCCGATCCGGTATGCCGACCCGCGCGTCGCCCCCTCCGCCGGTCCGGCGCAGGCCGCCCTCACCGCCGTCCTCGGCGTGCGATGGAGCCCCGAGCAGCTCCGCGCCGGCGGCCCCCGCCCCTGATCCCGCCCCCGACCCGCCCCTGACCACTCCCGTCGGATGTTCCGGCTGCACGATCCGGGTACGGGCGCACGACCGGATCCGCCCGGAACCCCTGCCCGCGCGCCGCGGTCGTGCAGGGGCGCCGGACGGGAACCCGGGGGGTGGACGGGAACCCGGGGGACGGGAACCCGGGGGACGGGAACCGGGACGGGCTACTTCACGCTGCCGGCGGTGAGGCCGCCGACGAGACGCTTCTCGATGAGCATGAAGAGGATGATGACGGGCAGGATCGCGACGATCGAGACGCCGAACACGTACTGCCAGCTCGTCTCGTACTGACCGACGAACTTCGTGAGCGCGACCGACAGCGGCTGGTTCTTGTCCGTCGACAGGATCACCAGCGAGGCGGCGAACTCGTTCCAGCAGGCCACGAACGTGAACACGATCGCGGTGACGATGCCCGGCCAGACGAGCGGGAGGTTGATCCGGAACAGGACCGTCAGGCGCCCGGCGCCGTCGATCTGCGCCGCCTCGTCGACCTCCTTCGGGATGCCGGCGAAGAACGAGTGCATGATCCACACGGCGAACGAGAGGTTGAAGGCCGCGTTGATGAAGATCATGGCGGTCCAGGTGTCGCCGAGGCCGAGGACGGTGAACTGCCGGAACAGGCCCGACGTGAGCACCGCCGGCTGCAGCATCTGCGTCACGATCACGAGGAACAGGAACACCATGCGGCCGGGGAAGCGGAACCGGGCCGTGTAGTACGCCGCCGGGAGCGACACGAGCAGCACCAGGAGCGTCGCGAACACGGAGATGACGATGGTCGAGACGAGGTTGTACGGCAGTGGCGTCTCGGGCGTCGACCACATCGTGAGGTAGTTCTCCCAGTGCCACTCCACCGGGAGGTAGGTCGGGTCGACCGAGCGGATCTGCGCCTTCGTCTTCACCGATCCGAAGAACATGATGAGGTACGGCAGCACGAAGACCGCGAGCACGAGGAACCCGGCGGCGGTGCGCAGGATCACCCGGGGCAGCGTCACCTGATCCGCGGTGTAGCGGCGCCGGCGGCCGGGGATCGGCGGGGTGCGTCGTCCGCGGGAGTCGGCGGTGGTCACGAGGGCGGTCTCGGTCACGGTCATGATCAGACCTCCTTCATGGGCTTGACGATCTTGACGTAGGCCGCGACGATCGCGATCACGATGAGGAAGGCCACGACCGACAGGGCGCTCGCGACGTCGACCTTCTTCTGCAGCTCGATGTACTTGAAGATCAGCGTCATGATCGTGTCGGCGCCATAGCCGGGGATCGACCCGGTCATCACCTTGAGGATCGGCAGCGAGTTGAAGACGTTGATGATGTTGATGAGGATCGCCACGGCGAGGGCGCTGCGCAGCTGCGGCAGGACGATCGACCAGTAGGTGCGGGCGGCGCCGGCCCCGTCCATCTTCGCGGCCTCGATCGCGTCGGCGGGGACCGCCTGCAGCCCCGCGAGGATCGTGTAGGTCGTGAAGGGCAGCGACACGAACACCGCGATGACGATCGACCAGGCGAACGCCGTCGTCGGGTTCTTCGTCCAGCCGTAGCCCACCGCGTCGTCGGAGAGCCCGATGTCGTAGAGGAACTTGTTGAAGACCCCGAAGTACGGCTCGAGGCTGTAGTAGAAGACCATCGTGGTCATCACCACGGACGCGGCCCACGGCACGATGACCGCCATCCGCACGAGCTGGCGCCCCGGGAACGCCTTGTTCAGGATCTGCGCGAGGCCGAGCGAGATGACGACCGTGAACAGCACCACCGACACGACCCAGACGATCGTGCGGACGAAGATCGGCCAGAACTCCGGGAACGTGAAGACGGTCACGAAGTTGTCGAAGCCGACCGAGCCCTTGTCCAGGCCCGAGAGCGAGATGTCGCGGGTGGAGTTGAAGAACATGACGCCGGCGGGGAACAGCACCACGCCGATGATGAGCACCAGCGCGGGGGCGATCCACGGCAGCGCCTGCAGGAGGTCCCGCCCGCCGGGGCGACCGCGCACGGCCGTCCCGGCGTCCGGGGTGCGGGGGCGGCCGGTGGCCGCCCCCGCGAGGTTCGAGGATTCTGTCGTCTGGCTCATGGGGGATTCCCGAACCTCTCCGTTCCGCGGGTCAGCCCGCGTCCACCTGGGCCTGGATCTGCTTCAGCACATCGGCCGCCGGCTGATCCTGGATCTGTCCGAACAGCGACTTGAAGGCGCCGTCCGCGGCCGACCACTTCGGGTTGGTCGACGGGTAGAACTGCGCGTCGGGCAGCACGTCGAGGAACGGCTTGAGGGCCTCCTCGCCGGACAGCTCCTCGGCACCGGACTTCGTGACGGGGAGGAAGCCCTCCGCCTGCACCCACGGCACGTAGACCTCGGGCGAGTAGAAGTAGTCGAGGAACTTCGTGATCGCCTCCTGCTTGTCGCCGTCGTTCTCGAACGCCATGAGCTGGTCCATGACGCCGAGGGTGAACGGCGAGCCGTCCTTGGTCGGGATCGGGACGATCGAGTAGTCGAGGTCCGGGTTGTTGTCGGCGATCTGGCCGACCGTCGGCGGCAGGCCGACCTGCATGCCGATCTTGCCCTGGATGAAGATGTCCATCAGCGGGGAGCGCTGTGTGGAGCCGGGGTCGGCCTGGGTCGCCCCGGCGTCGATCATCTTCTTGATCTGCTCGGCGCCGACGAGGTTCTCCGGGGTGTCGATGGTGATCTCCGACGCGTCGCCGAAGGATCCACCGCCGCCCCAGAGCCAGACGGCGGCCTCGGCCTGCGCCTCCTCCGAGCCGAGCGGCATGCCGTAGCCCGCGACACCGCCGCCGAGCCCGGACACCTTGGTCGCCGCGTCGAGCAGGGAGTCCCAGTCGGTCGGCGCCTCGACGCCCGCCTGGGACAGGAGGTCGTTGTTGACGAACAGGGCACGCGCGGAGGCGATCATCGGCAGGGCGTAGGCCGTGCCGTCGACCTCGGCGTTGGCGAGGAAGGAGTCCTGGAAGTCGGAGTAGACGTCGTCGGACACGACCTCCTCGACCGGGTAGAGCAGCTCGTCCTCGACGAAGCCCGCGAAGGGGCCGCCGTTGTAGATGTCGGGCGCCTCGCCGGCCTGGACCTTCGTGGAGATGACCTTCTCGAGGTTGTCCCACGACTGCACCTCGAGGTTGACGGTGATGTCGGGGTTCTTCTCGGTGAACCCGTCGATGACGTCTTCCCAGAGACCCTTCGTGGCGTCGGAGTAGCTGGGGACGAGCAGGTCGAGCGTGCTGGCGTCGTCGCCGCCGCCGCTGTCTCCTCCCGATCCACCGAAACCGCAGGATGCGAGCGACAGCGTGGCGACGGCCGCGACCGCTGCGGCCCCGTATCGCCGTGACTTGTTCATGGGCATTGCATTCCTCACTGTGGGTGCTGCTCCAGCGGGCGGGATCCGCTCTCCGGAGAGGGGGTGGTGCACAGTCGCAGAACACTCCACGCGACGGTGCGTGATGATCACGCCGCCGAGGTGGTCGCGATCGTCCGAGCGGGGGCTCGGGGGAACTCGTCCTGATTATTTGTCAGGCAAACAAACAAATCAAGATGTTGCTCTCTTGGGACGAAATACTATGATCGGATCACGCCCGAAACAATCACAAGTACGCAAGAACTCGTCCGAAAGGCCTCATCATGACCGATTCGCTGCCCGGCGCGCACATGCGCGAAGAGCTCCGCTCCCAGCCGCAGATGTGGGCCACCGCCGCCGAGCTCACCGCAGAGCAGGCGCTGCTGCCGGCTCGCGGGGCACGGGTCGCGGTCGTCGGCTGCGGCACCTCGTGGTTCATGGCCCAGTCGTACGCCGCGCTGCGCGAGTCATCCGGTCACGGCGAGACCGACGCGTTCGCGGCCTCCGAGGCCTTCGTCGACCGCGGCTACGACGCCGTCGTCGCCCTCACCCGCTCCGGCACCACGACCGAGGTGCTGGAGCTCGTCGACCGCATCAAGGGGCGCACCCGCACGATCGGCGTGATCGGCGACCCCGACTCCCCGCTCGTCTCGCTCGTCGACGACGCCGTGCTGCTGCCGTTCGCCGACGAGCAGTCGGTGGTCCAGACGCGCTTCGCCACGACCGCGCTCGCCCTCTTCCGCGCGTCGCTGGGCGAAGACCTCTCCGGAGCCATCGCCGACGCCACGGCCGTGCTCGCCGAGGAGGGTGACGACACCGAGCTGCGCGACGCCGAGCAGTACACGTTCCTCGGGCGGGGCTGGACGATCGGCCTGGCCCACGAGGCCGCCCTGAAGCTGCGCGAGTCGTCGCAGTCCTGGACCGAGGCGTACCCGTCGATGGACTACCGCCACGGTCCGATCGCCATCGCCGCGCCGGGCCGGGTGACGTGGCAGTTCGGCGAGGCACCGGAAGGACTGGCCGCGGAGGTACGCGCCACGGGCGCCCGCTTCGAGCACCGCGCGATCGACCCGCTCGCCGACCTCGTGCGCCTGCACCGGACGGCCCTCGACCGTGCCGTGGTCCGCGGGCTCGACCCCGACCAGCCGCGCAACCTCACGCGATCCGTCATCCTGGATGCATGACGCCAGCGATCCCCGGAGCCGAGCGATGACCCCGAACGCCGCGGACGCGATCCCCGACGTCGCGAGGGACGAGGCCGGTGAGAAGCTCGCCGCAGTGCGCACGCTCGGCGCCGGGTCGCCCGTCCTGGCCTTCGACGTCGGCGGGACGGACATCAAGTCGGCGCTGTTCGATGCGGACGGGCGGGCGCTCGGCCTCCGCCGCACGCCCACCCCCACGGCCGACGGCGACCGCACCCCCGCGCTGATCGACCGGTTGGAGGTGCTCGCCGCCCAGCTCCGCGACGAGCATCCCGACGTGACGCCGCGCGCCGCCGGGCTCGTGGTGCCGGGGATCGTCGACGCGGCCGCCGGGATCGGCGTGTTCGCGAGCAACATGGGCTGGCGGGACGCGCCGCTGCGCGCGCTCGCTTCGGAGCGTCTCGGCCTCCCGGTCGCGTTCGACCACGACGTGCGCGCCGCGAGCTGGGCCGAGCACGAGCTGGGTGGTGCACGAGCCTACGACGACGCGGTGATCCTCGTGATCGGCACCGGGATCGCCGGTGCCCTGCTCGTCGGCGGCCGCCCCTACACGGCCGGGGGTTACGCCGGCGAGATCGGGCACTCCCCGATCGCCGACGGACCGGTGTGCCCGTGCGGTGCCCGTGGCTGTCTGGAGGCCGTGGCCTCGGCAGGCGCCATCGCGCGCCGCTACCGCGAGGCCACGGGGACGACCCCGGACGGCGCCAAGGACGTCATCGCCCGGGCGGCCGCCGGGGACCGGGTCGCCGCCGACATCTGGGACTCGGCGCTGGACGCGCTCACCCTGTCGCTCGCGCAGCTGACGGCCGTGGTCGCCCCCGAGGCCGTGGTGATCGGCGGTGGACTGTCGCGGGCGGGCGGTGCGCTCTTCGACGAGCTGCGGTCCCGTCTCGCCGCCCGCCTCAGCTTCCACCGCCTCCCCGCGCTCGTCCCCGCCGAGCTGTCCGGCAACGCGGGACTGATCGGCGCCGCCCTCCGTGCCAGGGAGCTCGCATGATCCTCACCGTCACCCCGAACCCCGCGCTCGACCTCACCTGGCAGGTCGACCGTCTCGTCGCCGGCGGGACGCACCGCGCCGACACCGGGTCGTCCCGCGCCGGTGGAAAGGGCCTCAACGTCGCTCGAGTCGCGGATGCCGAGGGCGCCGCTGTGCTTGCGCTGACCACGGCGGGCGGTCCGGTCGGGGCGGAGTTCGCCGCAGAGCTCACCGTCAGCGGCGTGCCTCATGTGCTCGTCCCCGTCGTCGCGGACACGCGCCGCAGCATCGCCCTCGTCGACGAGGCCGCGGGCGACACCACGATCGTCAACGAACGAGGGGTCAACCCGAGCGACGCCGAGTGGGGCGGGCTTCTCGCGGAGATCGTCGACCGGCTTCCCGGAGCCGCGGTCCTCGTCATCTCCGGCAGCATCCCGCCGGGGGCCCCGGAGTCGCTCGTGCCGATGCTCGTCGCGGTGGGTGCGGACGCCCGGGTCCCGGTGATCGTGGACACCTCCGGCCCGGCGCTGCTGCGCGCCGCCGACGCAGGCGCGACGGTGCTCAAACCCAACGCCGCCGAACTCGCCGAGGCCACCGGCATCGACGACCCCATCGAGGGCGCGCGGTCGCTGCTGGCCCGCGGTGCCGAACTCGTGCTCCTGTCGCTCGGGGCCGACGGCATGCTCGCCGTCACCGCGACCGATCTCCTGCACGCCCGACTCGACGAACCGCTGGCCGGCAACCCGACCGGGGCGGGAGACGCCGCGGTCGCAGCCTGCGCCGTGCTCTACGCGGAGGGCGAGCGCGATCCCGAGCGCATCCTCCGCCGCGCGACCGCGTGGTCGGCGGCCGCCGTCCTCATGCCGCTCGCCGGCGACATCTCCCCCCGGTGGCGCGCGCTCGAGGAACAGCTCCGCATCTCCCGCCCCGACCCCGCCTCCTTCCGGAAGGACCCTTCGTGACCCTCGTCTCCGCCCGGGAGCTCGTCTCCGCGGCTGCCACCGCCGGCACCGGCGTCGGCGCTTTCAACGTCATCCACCTGGAGACCGCGGAGGGCCTCGTGCGGGCCTCCGCGCTCGCACAGCTCCCGGTGATCCTGCAGATCTCGCAGAACTGCGCGGACTACCACGGCGGTCTGGAGCCGATTGCCCTCGCGACGCTCGCCGCGGCACGACGCGCTGAGACCCCGGTGGCGGTGCACCTCGACCACGCGGAGCGACCGGAGCTCGTCGACGAGGCCGTGGCCCTCGGGTTCGGCTCGGTCATGTTCGACGGCGGCGCGCTGCCCTACGACGAGAACGTGGCGCTGACAGCCGAGGTCGCCGCCCGGGCCCGCGCGGCGGGAGTGTACGTGGAGGGCGAGCTCGGCGAGGTGGGCGGGAAGGACGGCGCCCACGCCCCCGGTGTCCGCACCGATCCGGACGAGGCGCGGGCGTTCGTGGCCGCGACCGGCGTGGACGCGCTCGCGGTGGCCGTCGGGTCGTCGCACGCCATGACCGACCGCACCGCGTCCCTCGACCTCGACCTCATCGCCCGCCTGCGTGCTGCTCTGCGCGGAGCTGCCGCGGACGGGACCGACGTGCCCCTCGTGCTGCACGGCTCGTCCGGGGTGGCCGACGCCGTGATCGCCGATGCCGTGCGCGCCGGGATGACCAAGGTCAACGTCTCCACCCACCTCAACGGCTTCTTCACGCGGGCGGTCCGCGAGGTGCTCGCCGCCGACGAGCGTCTCGTCGACTCCCGCAAGTACCTCGCTCCCGCCCGCGCCGCCCTCGCGGACGAAGCGGCCCGGATGCTGCGACTGTTCGCCCTGCTGCCGTCGCAGAATCCCGCTCAGGTCGCAGAGGTTCCAGGCACGGCTGCGACCTCGACGCGAAACGACGACCGGTGAAGCGCGCGGCCCGACTGCACGCGATCCTCGACCTCCTCGCGGCGGACGGGGAGGTCACGGTGGAGGAGCTGGTCGAGCGGTTCGGGGCCTCCCCGGCCACCACCCGCCGCGATCTCGACTCCCTCGCCGAGCAGCGGCTGCTCACCCGCACGCACGGCGGTGCCGTGGCGCAGACCGTCGCCTACGAACTGCCGCTGCGCTACAAGAGCCATCTCCGCACGCACGAGAAGGAGAGCATCGCGCAGACCGCGGCGGGGCTCGTCACCCCCGGCATGGTGGTCGGCCTCTCCGGTGGCACGACGACCACGGCCATCGCGGCCGCGCTCGCCGCCCGCGAGGACCTGGCGGCGGAGGGCGGGATCACGGTGGTCACCAATGCCGTGAACATCGCCGCCCAGCTCGCCACCCGGCCGGAGATGAAGGTGGTCGTCACGGGCGGGGTCATCCACTCGCGCACCTACGAGCTCGTCGGCCCGTTCGTCGAGCAGCTCCTCCGCGGGGTGCGGCTGGACCTCGCGTTCATCGGCGTGAACGGGATGGACGCGGCAGCCGGGGCGACCACGCAGGACGAGCGCGAGGCGGCGGTGAACCGGATGATGGCGGAGCGGGCGCGGCGGGCGGTCGTCGTGACCGACGGCAGCAAGCTCGGGGCCGAGGCCTTCTCCACCGTCGGCGGGGCGGAGCTCTTCGCCACGGTCATCACGGATCGAGGGGCCGACGGGGCCGCCGTCGACGCGCTGCGCGCTGCGGGCTACACGGTCCTGCTCGCCTGAGGCCTCAGGCCGCACGCGGACGCCCCGAGGGCCTCGGCGTCCCCAGATCGCCGAGGCCCTGCGGGAGCATCGCGGCTGCATACCGCGACGCTCCCGGAGCAGATGGTGTCCGTCTCGTCTTCCCGCTCCCCAGCGGCGTTTCCCCAGAACCGACGGCGCCTCCCTCGTGCCTCTCCCTTCGAGGCCTTTCGCTCGACACCTTCCGAAGAACAGGAGAAGGCGGGTGCGATTCTGATACCCCGATCCGGGAAAAAAGTCAGAATCCGTTGCCGTGACACTGGAACGGGGCGGAAACCCCCGTCCTGAGCGCGGCGCTCGCCAGGGCGTCGGCGGGGGACGCGCCGCCGGCGAGGCCCTCGTGGACCGCCGTCAGGAGCTCGCACGCGTCGTCGTCCGGCACCGTGACGGGAGCCGCGATCACCGCCTCCGCGCCCGCGTGCAACCACACGCGCGTCATGCCCAGGGCCTCCTCGCCCCAGCGCACGGAGGACCGACCCAGCTCGCACGCCGAGAGGATCACGGTCCGCGGCACCCGGTCGATGAGGTCGACGTCGTAGCCGAAGAGCACGCCGTCGGCGAGTTCGAACCCGGAGAACAGCGGATTGTCGACCGCGTGACGCCCGTGCGCGGCGATATGGAGCACGTCGACGGAGGCCGCCAGCGCGGTGACGGCGCTCACGGTCGCGGTGGTGTCCTGCAGCGTCCGGGTCGTTCCCCGTCCCGCCCACGACTCCGCCGCGCGCTGGACCTCTTCCGCCGCCCGCGGCACGCGCGGTCCCGCCGCGAACCCGACGCTCGGGGCTGAGGGAGCAGAGGCCTCCCCGTCGAACCAGCGCGAGACCGAGGTCGCGAGGGTGAACGGCACGCCGTGCATGCCAGGGAGCATGGCCCACGGCACCCCGCCGAGGATCCCGGGAACGGTGATCACGAACCGCGCGGCGCCCGCGGCGGCCCGGCGCATCGGCCCGAGTAGCTCGTCGTCGAGGACAGCGAGACGCGCCGTCAGAGCGCGCGCGGTCACCGGCCCCATCGCGCCGTCCCGGGTGAGGGCGGCCATGTCGAGGTCGGCGCGCAGGCCGTCGAGAGCGGCCCGCACCCGCGGCCAGGACAGGTCGACGAGGGTCGCGCCGTCCGGCTGCACCACGACCCCGTGCAGTCCGGTGCCGGTGTAGACGTAGGCGAGCACCGCGGTATCGGCGGAGAGGAGCGCGGTGGTCTCCGCCAGTGTTCGGCGCTCCCTCGTCGCCCCGGAGCCGGTGGCCGACCACTGCCGCTCGCGCACCCGGTCGCGGAGCGCGCGCACGGTGGGGTCGGTCGTCCAGTCCGCCCCCGCGAGGTCGGCGCGCAGCATCCGGAGCTCGGCGAGGTCGGCGGCGAGGGCGTCATCGTGCGGGGGACGGACCGGGGCGACCTGCTGACTGAGGTGCCGGGCGCGCTCGGACCACTCGAAGAGCGTCGCCGGGTCGCGGCGGCGGACGGCAGCGGCGAGTCCCGTGAACACGAGGTCGCTGGCATGCATGGCGACGGAGGCCTGCAGGTCGAGGGCGCCGAACGAGCGCTGCCATGCCGACAGCAGGTCGAGCCCCGTGGCCGCGGCGCGCAGCGCCTCCCCGTCGCGACCGCGTCCGGCGGCGCGGGCCGCGCGCACCTCCTGCGCGCGGAGTCGGAGCGGCGTCGGGGCCGAAGCGGGGATGCGGGGGAGGCGGCGGCCGGTGCCGTCGCGGCGGGCGCTCAACCGCAGGGCCGTGGCCTCGGTGCGGAAGCCGCTCCGGTCGAGCTCCTGCGCCACCTGCTCCCACGCGGCGGCGTCGAGCGGGCGATCGGGCCGGATCCGCTGTCGGGCTTCCAGCTCCACCGCCGCGGCGCGGGCCGCCCAGCCGCTGCTGCCGAGGGCGGTGAAGCGGCGGGCGGCCGTCCTCGCCGCCCGCGCCGCGGCTCGCGGATCGTGGCGGACGAGTGAGCGGGCGAGGTGGAACTCCGCCTCCCCACGGGCCTGGCGCATCCGCTGGGCACCGAACTGCACGGCCACGCGGGCGAGCAGCGCCTCCGCCTCGGTCGTCAGCCCGGCGTCGCGGAGCACCTCGGCGCGGTCGAGGTCGCTGATGGCGGTGGCGAGGGCGCTGGTGGCGGCGAACGTCGGCCGGGATTCGGCCATCAGGCGCAGCGCCGACACGAGGTCGCCGCCGAGGAGTGCGGCATAGCCGAGGTTGTGCGTGGCCTCGGCGAGCGAGTCCCGTTCGTCGTGCGCCTCGTAGATCGAGATCGCACGGCGGAGATCGGCCATGCAGGTGTCCAGCTGATGGCGCTGCATCCGCACCACCGCCCGGTTCATCAGGCAGTTGGCGAGGGCGGGGGTCTCGGTCCCGGTCGCGGCCAGGGCGTCGATCGCGGTGGTCAGGCTCGCCTCGGCCTCCTCCATCCTGCCCCCGTGCATGAGGAGGGCGCCGAGCTGCCCGCCGAGGAGGGCGACCGTCTCGGCCTGCAGCCCGTCCCTGGCCAGCGCCTCCCGGCACAGCGCCTCCGCGGCCGCGGGCTCACCGGTCTGCGCGAGCACGTAGGCGGCCGTCCCGTCGATGCGGGCGCGGAGGTCGGCGTCGTCGGTGCGGGCGGCGGCCTTCTCCAGTTCCCGCCTGGCACGGGTGAACTGCCGGGCGTTGGCCGCCTCGACGCCGCGTCGGTGCAGCGCGCTCGCGGACAGGGGCATCCGTCCAGGATGCCGTGCCGGAGCGGTCGTGCGGAAGGGTGCGAGGGGTCAGAGCCGCTCGTGCGGCGTCGGCAGGGACTTCAGCACGGCGGCGACGGCCTTCCCGGCGACGGCGGGCTTCACCCCCGCGGCCGGGACGGCGCCGAGCTGGGCCGCGACCCGACCGGCGATGTACGGAGCGGCGAAGGAGGTGCCGCTCCACACCGCGAAGCCGCCGCGGTAGTCGTCCGGGTCGAGCGTCTCGCGCGGCAGCCCGTCGATGTCCGCGCGGGTCGCGGCCTGCGCGCCGCCGACGAAGGCGGGCGAGGTGCTGACCACGGCGGCGCCCGGGGCGTACACCTGCACCCAGGGGCCGACGTTCGAGAACAGGGCGACGGAGTGCGCCGACGGGTTCAGGGCGCCGACCGACACGTGCGGAGCGCCGTCGTCGGACGGCAGCCCGTTGTCGGCGCCGGGCCACGGCCACAGCGAGGCGGGGAACGAGGGCCGATCGATCGCGTCGTTGCCGGCCGAGCAGACGACCACGCAGCCGAGCTCCCTGGCCTTCGCGAGCAGCTCGTACAGAGTCCTGCTGAAGAGCCCGTCGGTCGGGGTCTCGTGGTAGTAGCTGAGGGAGAGGTTGAGCACGTCGATCGGGAAGCCGGTCGTCGGATCCTCGCGGTGCCGCCGCAGCAGTTCCACGACCTGCGCCACGGTCTCCAGGAGCGTGCTCTCGTCGACCACCCCGAGCGCGCCGGCGACGCGGATGGAGAGGATGTCGGCGTCCGGGGCGGCCTGACGCACGAGGCCCGCGATGAAGGTGCCGTGACCGGCCACCGCGTCGATCTCGCCGTCGAGCTGCCCGTACAGGTCGGGGTAGCGTTCGGGGTCGGCGTCGTCCGTGAAGCCCACGGGGACGCCGTCGAGTTCGACGTGCCGGGTGACGATGTCCGACGGCAGCCAGGCGTGCTCGCCGCAGCCGGTGTCGAGGATCGCCACGACCGGTCGTCGTCCGCGCTTCGGAGCGGCGGCGCGAGCCGGAGCGGGACCGAGCCAGGTGACCGGCTGCCGCGCCCCGCGTCCGGGCTCCAGGTAGTCGTCGCTGCCGCCACCGCCGGGAGCGGCACCGCGGACGGGGTTCGTCCGCGTGAACGGGTTCGTCCGCGTGAACGGGTTCGTCCGGGTGAACGGGTTGAGTCCGACCGGGTCGATCGACAGCACGTGCTCCAGGCTGGTCCGCGGCATCGTCGAGCGCGACAGCCGGCGCGCGCGCTGCAGTACCCGCCAGGCGTCGGGTGCCACGGGGGACTCTCCCCTGGTCGGCTCATCCGGCGTGGTCAGGCGCGCCCGCAGGAACCCCGCGACGCCCGGCACGAGCTCGCCGTTCCCGATCTCGCGCTCCGGCGACTCCAGCTCCAACCGCCAGCCGAAGGAGTCCGCGGCATCCCTCAGGGCGCGCAGCTCGCGGTCGTACGCCTCCTCCTCGCCGAGGGCGCGCGTGATGAGCAGGCGCTCCGGCAGGTACGCGGTGGGGAACGCCCGGATCCCGTCCACCGGTTCCGTGCTGGGGTCGAGGGCGGTGCCGCGGCGGATCGAACCCTCCGCGCGGTCCTGCCAGGTCCATCCCTGGGGCTGCTCCATCGGTCATCCTCTCCGTGGGCATCGACGGCGACGGCGCCGGCGATGCGGGGTCACAACTCGAACTGCGGGGTCTCCAGGGTGCGGGTCTCGTCGCCGACCGTCGCGGTCAGGCGCACGCGGCTGAGCCCGGCCGGCACCTCGTCGAACACGAATCGGCCGGTCTCCGCCGGGGTCGTGCCGCGCTCGCGCTCGCCCTGCAGCAACAGGATCTCCGCGGCGGCGGTGTCCACCCAGCCGTCGATCCGCCGTCGCCCGGACGCAGTCGTCGTGACGTGCAGGAGGATGCTCGTGCTGCCGTCGCTGAACTGCAGGGTGAGGGCGTCGGTCTCGCCGCGGACAGCGCCGCGCTGGCCCTCCACGAGGGTGAGCAGCGCGTACTCGCGGTTGAGCCCGTCCGCGGCGACCGCGGCGACCATCCGGTCGATGAGGCCGGCAGGGACCGGATCGACCTCTCTCCAGAGGCTGCGCAGGCGGGCGAACAGCCGGGCGTCGTCCTCATCGCTCATGATCGTCCCTCCGTCCGGGTGGCCGGAGCGTCGAGGAGGTCGCGGAGCTTCGCGAGGCAGCGGCTGCGGGTCGGGCCGATGCTGCCGACCGGCATCGAGAGGTCGCGGGCGAGGCGCGCGTAGTCCGGGCGGTCCTCGAAAGCGATCACCCGGAGCAGACGCTGACAGCGCTCGGCGAGGCGGCGGACGGCGGCCCAGAGCCGCCGGTTCTCGTCGTCGAGTGCGGCGTGCTCCTCGGCGGACGCCTGCTCCGGAAGGAGGGCGTCCAGGTCGTCGGATTCCGTGGTGTCGACCCGACCGACGGCCTTGCCGACCTTCCAGGCCTCGCGGCGGGCGGTGGTGGTGAGCCAGGCGGAGACGGCACGCGAGTCGGCGATGGCGCCGTGGCCGCGCACGAGCTGGAGCCAGGTGGTCTGCACGACGTCTTCCGCGAGGGTGCGTTCGAGGCCGTAGGCGCGCACGACGTGCCAGAGCACGGGCGTCATCAGCCGCACCAGGTCGTCCATCGAGCGGCCGTCGCCATCGCGCCACGCATCGAACAGGTCCGCGGCGCGTTCCCAGCGTGCGCGCCCGTCGTCGGATGCCGGATCGAAGGCGGCGCCGGGGGCACCGTCGATCATGAAGCCCATTGTGATCACACCTACCAGGAGCACGGCAAGGGCTCGGTGATACATGTCGCCGTCCAAGAATTCCGACGGCCCGATCCGTGTTGCGACGCCGCCCTCGCTAGCGTGGAGGGGTGATCGCTCTCGTCGTCGTGCTGTTCCTCAACGCCGGTTTCAACGTGCTCGTCTGGCCGCGGTTCTACACCCGCGTCGCGAAGGACCCGCGTGCCAGGGACGAGAACGGCAAGGCCACCCCGTTCCTCCGTGTGCACGTCATCCTCATCGCGATCGCGCTGGTGCTGGCCGTGGCCTCCGCGGCGGCGGGGATCACCGTGCTCGCGCTCGCGCCATGAATCCGTGGTCTCCTATCGGCTCTGATGTGACCGCGACCGACATCGATCGCGACCACTGTCCCGGGTGAGCCGCCGGCGAGATGTGTTCGGCTCTACGCGTGAACATTTAGTCTCGCACGATGTCTTTGAACAAGACGAGAATCGGGAGAATCGGCACGGCGGTTGTCGCAGGATTGGTTGCTTAAGGGTGATTCGTGCGGATCGGTAGCCTGGGAGCATGCCGGAACTCTTCCGAAGTGCCGCCGGAAGCTTGCAGGAAGCCGGGTGGACGTTTGAGCCGCCGACGTCGATGGAGAACGGCGTTCCCTCCCCGCTGCGCGCGGCACCCGAGACGGTGATCCGCTGGGTGTCCTCGTTCTCACTCCTGTCGAGCGCAGACGAGACGGTGTGGTTCTTGTCCCGCGACGACTACTCGACCGGCGCGGAGGGGGCGTTCGCGTGGAACGAGTGTGAACTGCTGAGCATCCAGGCTGCGACGACGGATGATGAGGCGGTCGCGGTCTCCCGTTTCTGGAGGCGCCACACACCCATCCTGCTTTCCGTTCGCGACGGATACGAGTACCTGGCGGTGCGAGACGACGGAGCAGTCGTCCATGGTTCCGAGCCAGAGTTCGAAGAAGCGGTCGTCGTGTTCTCTCACTTCGAAGATCTGCTGAGGTACACCACCGCGCGGCCGGCCCGGCGCGACCAGGTCGTCGACAGCTTGCTGTTCGGTGCCGCCGACGTCACTGACGCGACGCCAGGCGACTAGCGCAGTGTCTCCACCTCAGTCCCCCTCGTACCGGGCGGCGTGCGCGGCCCAGCGAGACTCGACCGGAAGGCTGCGGAGGGCGCGGTTCCCGATCGCGAGGGCGGCGGCCACCACGCAGAGGGCCGCGCAGATGAGGATGGTGCCCTGTCGTCCGAGCCCGGCCAGGCCGAAGCCGGCGATGAGCGGGGCGAGCGGCATCGCGCCCATCGCGAGGACCCCCATGGCGCTGTTCGCGCGTCCCAGCAGTCGAGACGGCGTGGCCACCATGAAGTAGCCCATCATCCCCGCGTTGAGGGCGGGGACGAGGAGCACCGTGGCACCGAGGACGGCGGCGACGGTCCACGGTGCCGACGTGAACGACAGCACGACGGCGCCGAGGGCGACCACCGCGAGCCCGCCGATCGTGAGCACGCCCGCGGGGATCCGGGGCACGAGGAGCGGGGCGACGATCGCGCCGACGAGCATCACGGCGCCGATGGCCGCGCTGACGGTTCCGATGAGGAGTTCGGAATGGCCCGCCTGCTGCAGCGCATAGACGGCCGTGGTGATCGCGGCGTTGAAGCCGAGGTTGACGATGGTCATGATGAGCATGACGCCGCCGAGGTCGGGGCGGGACAGCAGCCAGCCGAAGCCCTCGCGGAACTCCCGCCAGGCGTTCGGGCGCGCGGGGGGCGCGCCGCCGTCGTCCTCGTCCAGAGCGCCGACGTCGGCGATGCCCGCGCGCCGGACCTGTCGCCCGAGGAGCCAGGCGGTCACGGCGGCGACGAGGTGGCACAGGGCCATGACCGCGCCGACGAGCCAGCCGCCCACCCCGAGGAGCAGGCCGCCGAGGGGTCCGCCGGCGAGCTGAAGGGCCGCATCGCGCCCCTGGTTCGCGGCCTGCGCGCGCCCCATCGCGTCGTCCGGGACGATCTCCTTCAGCGCGCTCTCGCCGGCGACGTCGAAGAGGCCGCTCCGCGCGGCCAGCAGCACGTCGATCACGAGGAGGGTCGCGAAGGTGAGGGCGCCGCCGAGGGCGAGAAGGGTGAAGGCCCCGGCCAGCACGATCCCCAGAATCGAGCCGACGAGCATGAGCACGATGCGCCGGTGCCGGTCCGCGATGATCCCGCCCACGAGGGTGAGCAGCACACGCGCCACCATGCCCGCCCCCGCGATGATGCCGGCCTGTGCGGGGTCGTTCGTGATGACTAGCGCGAGGAGCGGGACGGCGAACCCGAAGAGCGCCGAGGCGAGCCCCTTGCTCGTGTCGCTGACGAGCCAGGTGAGGTAGCGCGTGTTCTGCCACAGGCGGTGCGGCGTGGTCGTCGTGCTCATGGCTCGACGATAGTTCCGCAAGAATAATTGCGCAACTGTTCGTGCGCAATTGGGTGACTAGGATCGCAGAATGGCTGACGACGCGGAGAAGACCTCTCGGGAGGACGCCGCCTTCATGACCTCGGCCATGCTCAAGGCCTACTCGCACCCGCTGCGCCGCCAGATCCTCCGTCTCATCGCGCGGCGCGGTTTCCTGCGCGCCGCGGACATCGCCGGCGCGCTCGACGTGCCGGCCAACAGCGCCAGCTTCCACCTGCGGGTGCTCGCCGAGGCGGGGCTCATCGAGGAGGCTCCGGAGCAGGCCAGAGACCGCCGCGACCGCGTGTGGACGGGACGCAAGGGCGCCCTCACCGTCGGCGGTCCGGAGAATCCGGTCGCGGACGAGGCGCTCGGCGATGCGGTGGTGGCCGCGCTCGCAGAGGACCACGTCGATCTGTTGCGCCGGGTGGTGGCCTGGACGCCCGAGTACGTGTCCGGTCGCACCGCCGAGGTGCATGCGTCGTTCGTGCAGCGCACCATCCGACTGACCGAGGCCGAGTTCGACGACGTGATGCACAAGATCGATGACGTGCTCTCCGCCGCCGACGACGCGCACGACGACACCGACCCCGCGGGCCGTCACTGGCAGCTGGACATCGTCGTCGCCGACGACACCATCTGACTCACTCGTCTTCGTCGTCGAGGCGCTCGCCGCTGAGGATGAGGATGCGGCGGAGGTGCATCGCCGTCAGCACGCCCGGTCCCATCGAGCTGCGCACGTCGAACGTGCGGTCGTCGACCTTCTCCAGCAGGAGCCGGATCGCGCGCGCCGCCTCCGCGCGGCGGCGATGCGCCGCGCTCGAGGCGGGGTCGTCCTCCGCGATGACGTCGGCGACGGCGTGGCAGGCCGCCGACAACGGCTCGGGCAGCGCAGGATCCAGGGGCATGGCCGCCGGACGCTCCCAGATCGTGTCGGCCGTCGCGTCGGCGATGTCCCGGATGAGGTGCGCGATGCGGTCGAGCGTGGAGAGCTGCTCGTGGATGTGGGTGGTGCCCGCATGCCGGCGTCGCGCGCGCGGGTTGTAGCGGACGCTCTCGTCGGCCTCGGCCAGGGCGGCACGGAGGTCGGCGGTGGTCTCGGCGAGCGCTGCGGCATCGTCGGCCCACTGTGCGGTCTCCGGCGGCCAGGACTCCGAGACCGCGGAGCCGATGTCGTGGAGGTGCCCGGCGAGCTGTCGTCGGAACTCCTCCACGCGCGCTTCGGCCGACCCGATGAGCGGGGCGGGGGCGAAGAGGAGGTTCACCACGAGACCGATGACGATGCCGACGCCCATCTGGGCCAGGTAGCCGAGGGAGTAGTCGTCCGCGTTCTGACCGCCGATGATGAGCACGAACAGCGCCGCCATCGGGACGTACTCCTTGCCGACGCCGAACCAGCCGGTGCCGGAGACGAGGACGCCGAGTCCGACCACGAGCGGGATCGTCCACCACGTCGGCCCGACCGTGAGCACGATCAGCGCGGCCAGACCGATGCCGGTGGCCAGACCGAACAGGGTCTGCAGGCTCGACCGCATCGACCCCATGAGCGTGGGGTACATGCTCACGAGCGCGCCCAGGGGTGCGTAATACGGGTACTCGTCGGTGACCCCCGGCATGTGCGGCGCGATCGTCCACGCGAGCCCGACGGCGAGTGCTGTCTTGGCCACGAGGAGCAGACGAGCGGGGCGGACGGCCTCGCGGACGGTGCGGGCGAGGTACGAGCGGCGTTCGCGGACGCGCAGGCGCGAAAGATCGGGCGTCACGGCATCCTCTCCTCGCGGCGGTCGGGTGGTACTGTCCGGCGAGGATAGGGCGGCGCGCGGCGTGCGGCCACCGGGTTGCCCCGGCTCCGGTCGCCGGGTAGAGGGGGAGACACGGATGCCGCGACCGCGCGGGGAGCGCAGCCGCGGCATCCGCGGATTCCGGACCGTCCCTCAGGGCGTGGCTCGACGGAACGCGAGGAACGAGACGACGCTGAGGACGGCGACGACCACGAGTCCCCAGAGGGCGAGGCCCACGGCCCCGAGGTCGAGGATGCCGAGCCACACGTCGCCCCACAGCTCGAGCCGTGTCACGAGGAACACGACCCCGACGAGGAGGAGCGCCAGGGCGACGCCCACGATGGTGAGCACCATCGGACCCCAGCTCTTGTAGATCGTCGCGCCGGTGAACCCGACCACGAAGAAGAACAGCGCGAGCGTGAAGTAGACGACGAAGGCGCCGAGGGGGCCGGCCTCCCACAGCCACGGCAGGTGGAACACCCAGCCGTTCACGCCGTAGCCGTTCGTGGCCAGCTCGATCGCGCCGCCCAGGAGGAAGAGGATGCCGAGCAGCGCGCTGCCGAGGATGGCGGTGAGGAGCGTTCCGATGAAGAACTCCCGTCGGGTGACGCTCATGGCCTGCGAGAAGGGGAAGGTCAGCGTCATGGCCGACAGCCCGATCGCGAAGAAGTACCACAGCGGTGCCTGGCCGCCTCCGCCGTACTTGGGGGCGTCGCCGGGGATCATCGCGTAGATGAGCACCGAGATCACCACGGCCGAGGCGAGGATGATCAGCGGCACCCAGAGGAAGGTCTGCCGGTTGATGAGCTGCAGGCGGATGACGTTGAGTGTGCGTCGCATCAGCGGACTCCTTCCGTGGTGGCGCCGGCTCTGGTACCGGAGCGGGTCTCGGCCTTCTGGGTGAGGCGGACGATGAGCTGCTGCAGCGAGACGGGGGCGAGGTCGAGACCGGCGGCCCGCACCTCCGCGCGGTCGTCGGCGGTGAGCGCGCCGAGCACGGTGACCGAGGCGACGCGACCGAGCTCGTCCCGGTGCAGCACCTCGCGATCGCCGACCCAGGCGTCGACCTTGGCGGCGTCGCCGACGACGGTCACGGCGCGGTCGCGGACGGCATCCGTGTCCTCGTTGAGGAGGATCTGGCCGTTGTCGATCACGATGACCTTCTCGATGAGGTTCGCGACCTCGTCGATCAGGTGCGAGGAGAGGATGATCGTGCGCGGGTGCTCCGCGTAGTCCTCCACGAGGCGGTCGTAGAAGATCTGCCGGGCGACCGCGTCGAGTCCCAGATAGGGCTCGTCGAAGAAGGTGATCTCGGCGCGGGAGGCCAGGCCGATGATGACGCCGACCGCGGAGAGCTGCCCGCGGGAGAGCTTCTTGATGGTCTGCTTCATCGGCAGCTGGAACTCCGCGATGAGCTCGTCCGCGAGGCCCTGGTCCCAGTGCGGGAAGAACAGGCGCGCGGCGGCGAACGCGTGCCGCGGGGTCGCATCGTCCGGGTACTTCTGGCTCTCCCGGACGAAGCAGATCCGGCCGAGCACATGGGCGTTCTCGTACGGGTGCTCGCCGAACACCTTCACGGTGCCGGAGGATTCGAAGTTCTGGGCCGTGAGGATCGACATGAGTGTCGTCTTCCCGGCGCCGTTGCGGCCGAGGAGCCCGTAGATCGAGCCTCCCTCGAGAGCGAGCGACACGTTGTCGAGCGCCCGCTTCTCCTTGTAGCGCTTGGTGAGGTTCTGCACCTCGATGACGGCGGTCATGCGGGGTTGTTCCCTTCTGGGGTGGGGGCGGATGCGGCGCGCTGACGGAGCAGGTCCGCGAGGTCTTCCGCGCCGAGGCCCAGCGTGCGGGCCTCGGCGAGGAGCGGGTCGATGTAGCGGTCGGCGAAGGCCGCGCGGCGCTCGCCGAGGAGCAGGTCCCTGGCGCCTTCCGAGACGAACATGCCGATGCCTCGGCGCTTGTGGAGCACTCCCTTGTCGGTGAGCATGGCGACTCCCTTCGCGGCGGTGGCGGGGTTGATGCGGTAGAACGCGGCGAGCTCGTTCGTCGAAGGGGCCTGCGCCTCCTCGGCCAGCGAGCCGTTGAGGATGGAGTCCTCGATCTGCTCGGCGATCTGGAGGAAGAGCGGCTTGCCTTCTTCGATCACGAGTCCTCCGTGGTTGCTGGGTTACTTACTTGACTAAGTAACCACGGAACCGGTGTCGGTGTCAACCCCGCCATCGAAGCGGGCACAGCTTCGGAGATGGTGCCCGACGCGCCGCCTGACGGGCGGGTCTGGGCGTGTCGGCCGTCAGCTCCGAAGTCGTGCACGGGGAGGGGGTGGCGTGCCCCGCGTACAGTGGGCTGGTGCCGGAGTTCCCCTACAGTCGCCTGCGTCGCTGGCCAGACGTCGAGGCGGACAACCTCCAGGCCCACGATGCGACCGACCTCCTGCTCGTGGAACGCGCACTCGCGCTCGACGTGCCGGGGTCCGAGACAGTCGTGATCGGCGACGAGTACGGCGCGATCACGCTGGCGCTCGCGGCTGCCGGGCGCTCCGGGATCCGGGTGCACCAGGACCTCGCGACCGGACGCCGCGCACTCGCCCGCAACGCCGAGGAGCTCGGAATCAGCGAGTTCGCGCCGCACGAGCTCGACGCCGATCTGCTCGCCGGAGCCAGACTGGTGCTGCTGCAGCTCCCGAAGGCCCTCGCCGAACTGGAGGAGATCGCCGACGCCGTGGCCCGCTGGGCCGTCCCGGACGTGGTGCTCGTCGCGGGCGGCCGTGTGAAGCACATGTCCCTCGGCCAGAACGATGTCCTGGGGCGGAGCTTCGCGCACGTCCAGGCACAGCGGGCGGAGCGGAAGTCGCGGCTGCTCATCGCCACCGAGCCCCTTCCCGTGCCGGAGTCCCCGCCGTTCCCGGTCTCGGCGCGGCACGGCGACCTCGAACTCGTCGCCCACGGCGGCGCGTTCGCCGGTGCCCGCCTCGACATCGGCACCCGTGCGCTGCTCGAGGTGCTCGACCTGGGCGGTCCACAACTCAGGAGAACAGAGGTGACACGCGCCGAGAACGAGCGGAACGGCGGCGACAGCAGCCGTTCTTCCGGAGTTGTGAACGCCGGGCGCCGCGTCCTCGACCTCGGCTGCGGGACCGGCGCGCTCGCCGTCTCCTGGGCACTCGCCTCCCCGCGGGATCGGGTCGTCGCCACGGACCGCTCGGCCGCCGCCGTCGCCTCCGCCCGTGCCACCGCGTCGGCGAACGGGGTGGCCGATCGCGTCGAGGTCACCCACGACGACGCAGGGTCGGCGCTCGCCGCGGGGAGCTTCGACACGGTGCTCCTGAATCCGCCGTTCCACCTCGGCGCGAGCGTGCACACCGGGGCCG
The DNA here is from genome assembly GCF_004794355.1 of Microbacterium sp. K36. NCBI lineage: Bacteria > Bacillati > Actinomycetota > Actinomycetes > Micrococcales > Microbacteriaceae > Microbacterium > Microbacterium sp. K36. Next base: position 42,414 of record NZ_SSDN01000059.1, read on the forward strand.
CGACCCGCCTGTTCGAGGCCGCCGCGCGCCTGCTCCGACCGGACGGCGAGCTGTTCACGGTGTACAACTCGAGCCTCGGCTATCGGGCCGAGCTGACCCGGCTCATCGGCCCCACCGAGCAGCTCCGGCGCACCCCGAAGTTCACCGTGACGCGCACCGTCCGACGCCCGTGAACACGGTGCGCCGAGATTGCTAGACGCTCGTACTATCCCCCGGTCAGCGGCGGAAACCCGGACACGTCCACAGTGCAGGATTTGCCGCTGACCGGCCATTTCGTTACGTTGGTCTGCGGGCCTGACGGCCCATAGACCAGTCCGCGGTCACGTCCTTCCTTCGATGAGCTGTGCGGCGAAGAGGCGTGGGCGTACGGTCGATCCCCTCTGCGGCGGATCCGAAATCCGCCGCCTGTGCCGCCACAGCGAAGACGTCGAACGGCCTCGTGAGGATCACCCGGACGTGACCGAAGCAGGCTCAGCCACCCGAAGGCCGAGCCGCAGGGGAAACGTGTCCGAAACAGCACTCGAAGCGCGCCATCTGTACAAGGTGTTCGGGAGGAATCCGAGCGCCGCCGTCCGCCGACTGAAGGCCGGGGAGAGCCGTGCCGCCGTCGCCGACGCGGGTACCGCCGCCGTCATCGACGCCAGCTTCACCGTCAACCGCGGTGAGATCTTCGTCATCATGGGCCTGTCCGGATCGGGCAAGTCGACCATCATCCGCATGCTGAACGGCCTGCACGACATCACCGCCGGCACCGTCACCGTGGGGGGCGACCCCATCACGGGGATCCCGGCCGCGCGCCTCCGGGAGATCCGCCGCGACCGGATCTCGATGGTGTTCCAGCACTTCGCGCTGCTGCCGCACCGCACGGTCGCCGCGAACGTCGCCTACCCGCTCGAGCTCAAGGGCGTCGGCAAGGCCGAGCGCCAGGCCAAGGCCGAGGAGATCCTCGCCCTCGTCGGGCTCGAGGGTCAGGGCGACAAGCTGCCCTCCGAGCTCTCCGGCGGCATGCAGCAGCGCGTGGGCATCGCCCGCGCCCTCGCCGCCGACAGCGACATCCTGCTCATGGACGAGGCCTTCAGCGCGCTCGACCCGCTGATCCGCCGCGAGATGCAGGAGCAGCTCCTGGAGCTGCAGCAGAAGCTCCAGAAGACCATCGTCTTCATCACGCACGACCTCAACGAGGCCATGTTCCTCGGTGACCGCATCGCCGTCATGCGCGACGGTCGCATCGTGCAGATCGGCACGCCGGAGGACATCCTCATGGACCCGGCGAACGACTACGTCGAGCAGTTCGTGCAGGACGTCGACCGTGCGCGCGTGCTCACCGCCGCGAACGTGATGGAGCGTCCGCGCCCCGTCGTCGCCGAGTCGGCAGGCCCCCGCACGGCGCTCCGCCAGATGCGCGACGCCTACATGTCGGCGACCTACGTGGTCGGCAAGGACCGTCAGCTCGTCGGCGTCGTCACCGACCGTGACGCCGTGAAGCTCGTGCGGCAGGGCGCCACACGCCTCGACTCGATCATCAAGCCGGTGCTGCAGAGCGTGCGCGAGGACGACGTCCTCATGAACCTGTTCGTCCCGGCCGTCGAGTCGCCGCTGCCCCTCGCGGTGACGGATGCCGACGGCCGCCTCGCGGGCGTGATCCCGCGCGTCACCCTGCTCGCGGCGCTCGGTCCCGGGCCCGGAGCGACCGAGGAGATCCTGCTGCCGATGACCCCCATGCCCCAGGCCGAGATCGACGCCGTGCTCGACGACGGGTGGACAGCCGAGCCCGGCCCTTCGACGAGCTCAGGGACCCAGAGTGGGTTCGGCTCAGGGACCCAGGTCGACACGGAGGAGGTGCGCTGATGGACGGTTTCCGCATTCCAGTGGGCGACTGGGTCGCCGCCGGCGTCGACTGGATCACCGCCAACCTCGACGGACTGCTCGACGCAGTCTCGTTCGTGGTGAGCTTCCTCGTCGACGGCCTCACCCGCTTGCTCCTCACGCCGCACTTCGCGGTCATCATCGTGATCGCGGCGCTGATCGCCTGGCTCGTGCGCTCGTGGCAGCTCGCCATCGGCACGATCCTGTCGTTCGGGCTCATCGTCGCCATGGACCTCTGGGTCCCGGCGATGCAGACGCTCGCCCTTGTACTCGTCGCCGCCGTCGTGGCCGTGCTGATCGCGGTGCCGCTCGGCATCTGGTCGGCGCGCAATGCGACCGTGCGCGCGACGCTGAAGCCGGTGCTCGACTTCATGCAGACCATGCCGGCCTTCGTGTACCTGATCCCGGCGATCGTGTTCTTCGGCATCGGTGTGGTGCCCGGACTCGTCGCCACCGTGATCTTCGCGCTGCCTCCCGGCGTGCGCCTGACCGAGCTGGGCATCCGCGGCGTCGACGCGGAGACCGTCGAGGCCGGACACGCCTTCGGAGCGACGCCGGGGCAGATCCTCCGCGGCATCCAGCTTCCCCTCGCGATGCCGACCATCATGGCCGGCGTCAACCAGGTCATCATGCTCGCCCTGTCGATGGCGGTCATCGCCGGTATGGCCGGTGCCGACGGGCTCGGGAAGATGGTCGTCGAGGCGATCTCGACGATCAACATCCCCAAGGGCGTCGAGGCCGGACTGGGCGTCGTGCTCATCGCCGTGTTCCTCGACCGGGTGACCGCCGCTCTGGGCGCGCCCGGTGAGAACCGCTCCTCGCTCCTCGGCATGCTGAAGCGTCGCGGTTCGTCCCGGCCGTCCGCCCCCGTGGCGTCGGAGCCCTCAACCTCCGCGCCCGCCGAGGAGGCTTCGACCGAATCCGAGCTCGCCCGCGCCTGAGCCCCGTCCCTCGCCCCTGCCTCCGTCCCCCCACCCCCTTTCGTCCGGTGCGGGACGGAAAAGGCGCGCCGGGGCGCGGATCCCGGCACGGTTTCGATCCCGGCACAGCTGTCCCGCGGCATCGTCCGCACCTCCTGAATCACATACGGAACGCAAGAGAGAGAGTCACATGAAGAAGAAGATCCTGACCATCACCGCCCTCGGGGCTGCCGCAGCGCTCACCCTCGCCGGATGCAGCGGCGACGGCGCCGGTGGCACGAGCGGCGGCGGCGACGGTGCCGAGGACAAGGGCACCATCACCCTCGGGTTCCTGCCCTCCTGGACCGACGGCCTCAGCACCGCCTACCTCCTGCAGGACCAGCTCGAGAAGATCGGCTACACGGTCGAGATGAAGACGCTCACCGAGGCCGGCCCGCTCTACACCGGGCTCGCGCAGGGCGATGTCGACATCTACCCGTCGGCGTGGCCGGAACTCACCCACGCCTCCTACATGGACAAGTACGGCGACGACATCGAAGACCTGGGCAAGTACTACGAGAACGCCAAGCTGACCCTCGCGGTGCCGGAGTACTCCGAGCTCACCTCGATCGAGGACCTCGCGGGCAAGGGCGCCGACTTCGACGGCAAGATCTACGGCATCGAGCCGGGTGCGGGCCTGACCGCCCAGACCCAGAAGATGATGCCCGAGTACGGCCTCGACGGCGAGTACGAGCTCGTCACTTCGTCGACCGCGGCGATGCTCACCGAGCTGAAGACCGCGACCGACAAGAAGGAGGACATCGTCGTCACGCTGTGGCGTCCGTTCTGGGCCAACGACGCCTTCCCCGTGAAGGACCTCGAAGACCCGAAGGGCGCCATGGGCAAGGCCGAGGGCCTGCACTTCCTGGGCACCGCGGGCTTCGCGGACGAGTTCCCGGAGGCGGCGGAGCTGATCGAGAAGATCAAGCTCGACGACGAGCAGTACGGCGCGCTCGAAGACCTCGTGGTCAACGAGTACGGCGAGGGCAAGGAAGCCGACGCGGTCGACGCGTGGCTCGAGGAGTACGGCGACCAGTTCGACTGGACCGTCACCAGCTGACACCCGTCGCACGTCTCGAAGGAGGGTCTCCCGCAGCGGGAGAAGTACCTGAGCCAGGTCATCGAGGAGATCGACGAGGAC
>NZ_SSDN01000060.1:0-26270 GCF_004794355.1 Microbacterium sp. K36
CCAGGGCATTGCGGAGGATGCCGCCCTCCGCGGTGCCTTCGGCGGCGGCATCCGCGGCGCGCTCCGGACGACGGGTGCGCTCGGTCTTGACCGCCTCCTTCTTCGGCGCGCTCACGAGCCGGCCCTTCGTCCCCTCGGGGATGTCGAGGTCGGTGTAGAGGTGCGGGCTCGAGGAGTAGGTCTCGATGGGCTCGGGCTGGCCGAACTCGAGGGCACGGTTGATGAGGGCCCACTTGTGCAGGTCCTCCCAGTCGACGAACGTGACGGCGATGCCGGTCTTCCCCGCGCGGCCGGTGCGTCCCGCGCGGTGCAGGTACGTCTTCTCCTCGTCGGGGATCGTGTGGTTGATGACGTGCGTGACGTCATCCACGTCGATGCCGCGCGCGGCGACATCGGTCGCCACGAGGACGTCCTTCTTGCCGGCCTTGAACGCGGCCATGGAGCGCTCGCGCTGATCCTGGCCCATGTCGCCGTGCACGCCGCCCACGTTGAAGCCGCGGTCGGTGAGCTCGTCGACGAGCCGCTGCGCCGCACGCTTCGTCCGCGTGAAGATCACGGTCTTGCCGCGTCCCTCGGCCTGCAGGATGCGGGCGATGACCTCGTCCTTGTCGAGCGAGTGCGCGCGGTAGACGAGGTGCTTGATGTTCGCCTGCGTCAGACCCTCGTCCGGGTCGTTCGCGCGGATGTGGATGGGGTTGGTCATGAACCGCCGCGCGAGCGCGACGATCGGACCGGGCATGGTCGCCGAGAAGAGCTGGGTGTGCCGCACCGCCGGCACCTTCTGGAAGATCTTCTCGATGTCGGCGAGGAAGCCGAGGTCGAGCATCTTGTCGGCCTCGTCGAGCACGACCTCGGTCGCGTTCGAGAGATCGAGCAGGCGCTGGCCGGCGAGATCGATGAGACGACCCGGCGTGCCGACGACGATCTGCGCGCCGGCCTTGAGCTGGTCGATCTGACCCTCGTAGGCCTTGCCGCCGTAGATGGCGACGACGCTCGTGGAGCGGTTGCTCGTGAGGAGGTCGATGTCCTCGTAGACCTGCACCGCGAGCTCGCGGGTGGGGACGACGATGAGGGCCTTGACGCCCGGCTCCGGGTCCTTCCCGAGGCGCTGCACGACCGGGATGCCGAAGCCGAAGGTCTTGCCGGTTCCGGTCTTGGCCTGTCCGATGATGTCCTGCCCCGGGAGGCCGAGGGGGATGGTCTGCTCCTGGATCGGGAAGGCATCGACGATGCCCTTCGCAGCCAGCGCGTCGACGATGTCCTGATCGATGCCGAGTTCGGCGAAACTTGTCACTGTTGTTCAGATGCCTGTCCGGCGACCGTGCGATCGCCTCGTAACGGAGCCACGCCGTCTCGTGTGCCACAGGCGCGGGGCCCCGCTCCGACGGCGGGGACACGCCCAGCCTACCGGAGCGGCGGCTCGGGGCAGGGAGGACGTCGTCGCCCGAGTATTGTGAACGACGTGGCCGACTCGGGAGGAACACCTCGTGGTTAAGTGGTTCTGGCAGCGCGATGCCGCGCCGCGACGCACTCTGGCGCTGCGCAGCCGGGGCGAGCAGAGCGATGCGACGCGCGTCGACTTCGCGGAGCTGGCGCCTGAGCTGGACCGGTTCCTCGGCCAGGCGGCCTACCTGCAGCTCGGCTACTTCGAGACGCTGACGCGGCTCATCCGCGCGACTCCCGAGCTGGCCGAGAAGGAGTCGCTGTCCCGGGCCGCCGGTGCCGCGCTCACCAAGCACCGGGGCATCGTCGACATCATCGCGGCGCGCGGCCAGGACCCGACGCAGCTCATGCTCCCGTTCCGCGAGCACCTTGACGCGTTCCGGCGCAAGACCATCGGGGCGCGCCCACGCGAGACCCTGCTCGCGGTCTACATCACGGCGGGCATGCTCGACGACTTCTACCTCGCGCTCGCCTCGAGCTACGGCGAGACAGGGCGACGGGTCGCCGAGATCCTGCGCGAGGACGATGCGCGCCATGAGATCGTCGCGATCATCCAGGAGACGATCGAGAGCGACGAGGAATGGCGTTCGCTGCTGTCCATGTGGGCGCGGCGTCTCGTGGGCGACACGATCCTCGTCTGCCGTGCGGCGCTACGGCCGGAGCTCCTCGCCGTGGAGGAGGCCCGCATCGAGCCGGTGTACACCGAGCTGATGGGAGCGCACGCCCGCCGCATGGATGCGATGGGCCTCGCGTCCTAGGTCAGATCCCGAGCGCGGCTCGCCTCGATGCGTCGCCGCGTCGACGCCCGGCGGTGAGAGCCGCGGTCGCCAGCGCCGCGACGACCACCGCTCCGAGAATGCTCGCGAGCCACAGCCAGACGCTGTCCTCGCCCACGCCAGCCCACTGCAGGCTCGTGTAGACGATCGCCGAGACGGCCGTCGCGATCGCCGGGGCGAGGGCGACGCCCCGCAGCTCGCGAGCGCCGATCAGGAAGTGCGCGGCGATGCCGAGCACGCACGCGCCGACGAGGGCGAGGAGGATGTACATGCGCGGGTCAGGCGACGAAGCCCACGCGACGCGACTCCTCGGTGCCCAGCTCGATGTAGGCGAGGTTCGCGGTCGGCACGATGTAGGAGTTGCCCTTCACATCGGCGAAGCTCAGGTGCGAGGCGCTCTGCTCGAGTGCCGCGGAGACCTGGGTGCGGACCTCGTCCGCCGTGGCAGCGGTGTCGAAGCTCAGCTCGCGGCCGGTGTTGATGATGCCGATGCGGATTTCCACGGATGCTCCTTGAAGGTCGTCGGACTCGGCCAACTCTATCGCGCGGCGAGCAGCGGAGACCGGCGACGGCGGCCGTTTCGCCCTGAGCGCACAACCCGCGACGAGCGTCGCCTTCGACGTCGATGTCCGCGCCTCCCGATAGCGTGGAGGGATGTTGTCGGATGCCGCCCAGCGAGCCGTGATCACGGCGTCGCCGGCCGCGTCCGGCGTCGTGATCGGCGCCCCCGGCACGGGTAAGACGCGCACGCTCGTCGACCGGGTCGTGCAGCTCCTCGAGGTCGAGGGGCTGCGGCCGGAGGAGGTGCTGGCGCTCACCCCGAGCCGGCAGGCGGCGACCGCGCTGCGCGACCGGATCGGCGTGCGCATCGGCCAGGCGACGCCGGGCCCGCTGGCTCGATCGCTCGGATCGTTCGCGTTCCAGCTCGTCCGCGGCGCGATGGTCCGGGAGGGGGCTGAGCCTCCGGCGCTGCTCACCGGCGCCGACCAGGATCGCATCATCGCCGAGCTGCTGGCAGGCGACGTCGAAGACGGCCGGATCCCCTGGCCCCCGGCGCTCAGCGAACCCGTCCGCGCGTCGAAGGGCTTCCGCTCCGAACTCCGCGCCTTCCTCGCGGAGTGCACGGAACTGGGGGCGAGCCCGGCGGAACTGCGTGCCACCGGCGATGCGGTGTGGACGGCGGCCGCCGACTTCGTGGAGGAGTACCGCACCGTGCTCGACGCCCTGCGTTCCGCCCACCGTGACGCCGCCGACCTCCTCGGTGAGGCGGCGGAGATCGTCCGTACGGCGGACGCGGCGACATTCGGAGCGCTGGCACCCCTGCGCGTAGTGCTCATCGACGACGCCCAGGAGCTGACGCGCGGCGGGATCGGCGTGGTGCGCGCCCTCCTCGACCGCGGCATCGCGGTGCAGGCCTTCGGCGACCCCGACATCTCCTCCGGTGCCTTCCGCGGCGCCAGCCCCGAGCTGTTCGCCCAGCTCGCCGGCGCGCTCGGCACCGCGCACGTGCTCGACGGCGCCCATCGCCAGCGCCCGCTGCTGACCGCGCTGACGCGCACGGTGACGCAGGCGATCGGCGTCTCGGGACGCGTGGAGCACCGGCGGGCGCCGGCACCCGTGACGGAGGGTGACGAGGCCGAGGTGTCCACCTTCCTCGCACCGTCGCCCTACGAGGAGTTCGACCGCATCGCCGGGGTCATGCGCGACTGGCACCTCAGCGCCGGTATCCCCTGGGAGCGGATGGCGGTCATCGCCCATGACACCCGACAGGTGACGGCCCTGGAGACCGAGCTCGCCGCGCGCGAGATCCCGACGAGGGCCGCCGGTGTGCAGCGTCCGCTCGGCAGCGAGGGGATCGTGCGCGACATCGTCGGCATCGTGCGGCTCGCCTTGACCCCGGATGAAGAGCGCACGGTCGAGGCCTGGGAGGAGGCGCTGCGCACACCGTTCGGCGGCATGGACGCGATCGCGCTCCGCCGGCTGCGCGCGCGGCTCCGCCACCTCGAACTCGGGCAGGGCGGGTCGACTCCGGCGCGCGAGCTCCTGCGCGCGGCGATGTCGGCGCCGGCCACCCTCACCCTCATCGACGCACCGGAATCGCGGACCGCCGAGCGCTTCGCCGAGACCGTGGCGGGCGTCGCCCGTGCCGCGGCGGAGGGCGAGACGATCCATGACCTCCTGTGGCGCATCTGGGAGCAGGCCAGGGCCGTCGACGGGCGGCGGCTGCAGCTCGCGTGGCGGGAAATCTCGCTGCTGCCCACCGGCGCCGAGACGGCGCGGTCGCTCGACGCCCTCGTGGCCCTGTTCGACGCGGCGAAGCGCTTCGTCGAGCGCACCCCGAACGAGCGCCCCGAGGTCTTCGTGCGCGACATCCTCGACAGCGAGGTGCCGGAAGACACGCTGTCATCGCCGGAGCGCCCGGGCACGGTCACGCTGCTCACACCGGCCACCGCGCTCGGCACGGAGTTCGACGCCGTGGTCGTCGCCGGGGTCCAAGACGGTGTCTGGCCCAACGTGCGGCTGCGCGGCGGGCTCCTGCAGACCTGGAGGCTGGCGGACGCGCTGACAGCGGCTCGCTCCGGTCTGCCTGCCGAGGTGCCGGACGTCCTCGACCGGCGTCGCGCCGCGCTGCACGACGAGCTGCGGCTGTTCGTACGGGCGATCTCGCGCGCCCGCCACCGGCTGCTCATCACCGCCGTCGACGACGACGATCTGACGCCCAGCGCCTTCTTCGGCTTCCTTCCCGCGCCGCAGCCGTCCGAGCGCCATGCCTCCGCAGAGCACCCCCTCACCTTGCGTGGGCTGGTCGCGCGGCACCGCCGGGTGCTCACCACTTCCCACTCCGAACCGGCGCGGCGCGAGGCCGCCGCCCAGCTCGCCGTCCTGGCGAGGGAAGGGGTGCCGGGAGCGCACCCGCACGACTGGTACGGGGTCACGGCGCCTTCGACGGCCGCGCCGCTGCGCGATCTCGCCGCGAACGGAGCACGGGTGTCTCCCTCTGCCGTGGAGTCGTATGAGGAGTGCGGCCTCAACTGGGTCGTCTCGGCTCTCGGAGGTGACACCGTCATGCCGCCGACGGCGGGTATCGGCACGATCGTCCACGAGGCGATGGAGCGCATACCGGACGGCGACCTCGAGCGCATGCGCGAGATCGTCGAGGAGCACTGGCCGGAGCTCGACTTCGAGACGGCGTGGATCGGTCGCAAGGAGCGTCGGCGCGCCGACCTCTTCGTCGAGCGGCTGCACAGCTACCTCGGCGAGGTGAGGAGAGACGGCGGGCGCGTCCTCGGCAGCGAGGTGGAGTTCCGGTTCGCCGTCGACGTATCCAGTGCGACCGCCGAACCCACCGTGCACCCGGTGGGAGAGGACCGCGGTCACCGTGCCATCGTGCACGGCTACATCGACCGGGTCGAGGCGTACCCGCCAGGGGCGGGCGAGCACGGCCCGGCCCGAGGACGCGGCTGGCAGTCGATGTCCGGCGGGCCGGAGGGGACCACGGTGGTCGTCGACCTCAAGACCGGGAAGACCGATCCGGAGTCGGACGGCGGCGTGGTCGCTCACGCCCAGCTCGCGGCCTATCAGATCGCAGTGCAGGAGGGCCTCGTGCCGGGGGCCGCGCCGGGCTCGCTCGGGGGCGCGCGTCTCGTGATCGTCTCGAAGACCCTGGCCAAGAGCGACTACCGCGTCGCCCATCAGCACGCGCTGGACGCCGAGGCGCGGTCGCAGTTCCTGCACCGGGTCGCGGAGGTCGCCCGCGGCATGTCGGCAGCGAGCTTCACGGCCCAGGTCGAGGCGCACTGCGCCGACACCCAGCGCCGGGTGCATCCCTGCCGCATCCACACCGTGCCGGCGGTGAGCGCATGACCGCAGGACCCGCGGACGCCGTGCTCTCGGCGACCGACATCGCCGCCGCGCTCGGACTCCCGACCCCGACTCCCGCCCAGCAGCAGGTGATCGAGGCCCCGCTCGAGCCCGCTCTGGTCGTCGCCGGGGCGGGCAGCGGCAAGACGGAGACCATGTCGGCCCGGGTGGTCTGGCTCGTCGCGAACGGGCTCGTCCGCCGGGACGAGGTCCTCGGCCTCACCTTCACCCGCAAGGCGGCGGGGGAGCTGGCGGAGCGCATCGGCGCCCGCCTCGCCGTCGTCGACGAGTACGGTCGGCGGGGTCTGCTCCCGCATCTCCCGGAGATCGTCGCCGGAGAGGCGCTGCGTCGGGTGGCGGAGGCCGCGCCGGGGCGGCAGCGGGAGCTCGTGCGGGCCCACGTCCTCGACGACCTCGCCCGGCACTACGGCACGGGCGGGGAGTCCGGTGCGGTCCGCACCGCCGACGACCTCCTCATCCGCCCTCGCGTCTCGACCTACAACGCCTTCGCGGACGGCATCGTCCGCGAGCACGCCGCGCGCATCGGTCGAGACCCCGATGTGGCGATGCTCAGCCAGGCAGCGTCCTGGATGCTGGCGCGCGAGGTCGTGCTCCGCAGCGACCTCCCGGAGCTGGAAGAGGTCGACTACGCCCTGGGAACCGTCATCGACGCCGTGCAGCGGCTCGCCGGCGAGGCGCTCGACCATCGGGTCGACCTCGCCGAGGCGGAGCGTCTCGCCGCGGCGCAGGCCGTGGCGTTCGAGCCCTACCGTGCGCACGCCGACGTCGAGAAGGCGGCGGTCAACCTCCGGAGCCTGTCGACCCTGACCCGGCTCGTCCGCGACTACATCGCCGAGAAGGACCGGCGCGGGGTGCTCGACTTCGCCGACCAGGTCTCCGGCGCGTACGACATCGTCGAATCGGCCCCGGACGTCCGCGCCGAGCTCCGCGAACAGCACCGTGTCGTGCTGCTGGACGAGTACCAGGACACCTCCGTGATCCAGACCCGCTTCCTCGCGGAGCTGTTCCGCGACACGGCCGTGATGGCCGTCGGCGATCCGCATCAGTCGATCTACGGCTGGCGCGGGGCCAGCGCCGACAACCTCTACGCGTTCCCCCGGTCCTTCTCGAGCACGGGCGACGTGCGCACCTACAGCCTCATGACGAGCTGGCGCAACGACCGGAGCATCCTGGACGTCGCCAACCGGGTCCTCGAGCCGCTCCAGCGTCCGGGACTCGACGTCCCGCCGCTGGAGCCGCGGCCGGGCGCGGGGGAGGGCACGGTCGCCGTGCGCTACCCGTTCACCGTCGATGACGAGGCCGCCGAGGTGGCGGCCTGGTTCGCCGAGCGCCGCGCCGCCCATGATGCGACCTCCACATCCCCGCACACCGGCGCGATCCTGTTCCGGTCCAAGCGCCACATGCAGACCTTCGCCGGCGCGCTCGCTGCGCGGGGGATCCCGCACCGCATCCTCGGACTGGGCGGACTCCTCGCCACGCCCGAGGTCGTGGACGTGGTCTCGACGCTGCGTGTGGTGCACGATCCGACGGCCGGTTCGGCGCTGATCCGGCTCCTCACCGGCCCCCGCTTCGGGGTTGGGGTGGCGGACATGGCCGCGCTCTACGAGCTGGGACGGGCACTCGCGGAGCGCGACACCGCCCTCATGCCCCTTCCCGAGGAGGTGCGGGCGCGGCTGCGCTCCTCCCGGGGCGCCGACGAGGCCGTCTCCATCGTGGACGCGGTCGACATCGTACGCGCGGTGCGCGACGACTATCGCCTGCTGGAGGGCATCACCCCGGAGGGGCGCGCCCGGATCCGGGCTGCGGGGGAGATGCTGGAGCGTCTGCGCCGCGCGTCGTCCCAGCCGATCCCGGAGCTCATCCGGCTCATCGAGCTGGAGCTCAGGCTCGACATCGAGCTCGCCGCCAACGAGACCCGAGGACCGGCGCGCGTCGCAGCCACCCAGTTGCGGGCGTTCGCCGACGAGGTGCGGGCGTTCCTCGCCGCCGACGAACGCGGCACCATCGGCAGCCTGCTGGCCTGGCTCGACAAGGCGGAGAGCACCGACGAGCTCATGCCCCGTCCGGAGCCCCCGGAGGCCGGAGTCGTGCAGCTGCTCACGATCCACGGGTCGAAGGGCCTGGAGTGGGACGCCGTCGCCGTCGTGCGCCTCGTCGTCGACGAGCTGCCGGGGCGGGTGTCCGACACCTCCGGGTGGTTCGGGTTCGGCGTGGTGCCCTTCGCGCTGCGCGGAGACCGCGACGCGCTTCCGCGCTTCGTCTGGGATCCGGAGGAGGCGATGGAGGGCGAGACCGATCCAGGCAAGCGGCAGAAGCTCGCCCAGGCGTCGCTGTCGGGCGGCGCGACGAAGGCGAACCCGCACGGCGGCGCGCTCAAGCGGTTCAAGGACGCCTACCGGGAGTACCAGCGGCAGGAGGAGCGCCGTCTCGCCTACGTGGCGATCACCCGTGCGAAGAGCGATCTGCTGCTCAGCGGGGCGCACTGGGCGGGCCAGAAGGCACCACGCACACCGAGTCCGTACCTGCTGGAGGCCATCGACGTCCTCGGGCTCGACGAGATCCCGCCAGTCGATCCGGATGAGAACCCGTACGACGGCCCCGGGGCCACGCTGCACTGGCCGCTCGATCCGCTCGGCGGGCGGCGTGGGGTGGTCAGTGCCGCGGCCGCCGCCGTCGAAGAGGCCCTCCAGGACGACGCGATCGTGCCGACGGAAGAACTGCGTCGGCTGCTGGACGAGCGCACGGCCCGCCAGCGCGGGACGGACGCGGACGCCCCGACCCGCGTGCCCGCCTCCCGGTTCAAGGACTACGTCACCGACTACACCGGCACCCTGTCCTCGCTCGTGCGTCCGATGCCGGAGCGCCCGTACCGCCAGACCCGTCTGGGGACCCTGTTCCACGCGTGGGTCGAGCAGCGCTCCGAACTCGTCGGTGTCGGGACCAGGGTCGACGAGGCGCTCTGGGAGATCGACGAGGACGAGCCCGAGGGCGACAGCGCCCCGGGCGCTCCCGCATCCGGTGCTGCTGCGGACGCCGCCGACCTCGCTGCGCTGCAGGCGACCTTCGAGCGGAGCGAGTGGGGGCCGTTGCAGCCGCTCGCCGTGGAGATCGAGATCGACTTCGCGCTGGGGGCCGGCCTTCCGGGGCTGCGCTCAGACACGGACGCGCACATCGTGATCTGCAAGCTCGACGCGGTGTACCGACGCGCCGACCGCGGCGGACGGATCGAGATCGTGGACTGGAAGACCGGGCGGGCGCCACGGACGCCGCAGGAGCGCGAGGAGCGGATGCTGCAGCTCGCCCTCTACCGGCTCGCGTACCATCGGCGCTTCGGCGTCCCGCTGGAGGAGATCGACGTGGCGCTGTACTACGTGGCCGATGACCTCGTCATCCGCGGGGATCGCGTCTACTCCGAGGAGGAGCTCTTCCAGCGCTGGAGCGCCGCCCGCGCCGCGCGCTGAGCCTCTTCGGAGTCGTCATCGTCCGCGGCCGGGGACGAGGTGAACGCGGAGGACTCGGTTCGTCCGCCCCCTCGCGTCTCGGCGAACGCGTGCGCGACGCCGGAGAGGTCCTCGGTCTCGATGCTCGCCACCGCGGCACGGTGCTCCGCGTCGGGCTGAGACGGTGCGGCCGCAGGCACATCCACGTCGGCCGGGGCATCGCGGTCGGCGTCTTCCGCCTCCGCCGCCCAGAGCTCTTCGGGGTTGTAGGCGTCGGTCTGCATCGAGGTGTCCACCTCGGGAGCTGCCGCCACCGGCACGCGGTCGAGCGCGTCCATCGCGGAGTCGACGTCCGAGCGACGATCGCCTGGCACGCCGAGGTCGTCATGACGCAGGCCGTCGGCGAGAGCCTCGAGCAGCGCCGCGGCGTCCTCCACGATGTCGTCGCGCCGCAGCGCGTCGCCGTGGACGAGCCAGCGCGCGAACTCCAGTTCGGCAAGCAGACGCGCGCGGATCTCGAGTCCGGCATCGGGAGTGCGATCCATGGCGCGGGCATAGGAGCCGTGCACGTCGGCCGCGGCGTCGGGAGCTGCGGACAGCCAGGACAGGTCGAGCGCCGGATCGCCGACGGCCAGACCGTGCCAGCCGATCACGCCGGTGACCTCGGGACCGCGCTCGGGATGATCGTCGAAGAGGAACGACGTGGCCTGTGCGCCGCCGAGGATGACCGTCGACTCGAAGCGCCAGAGGTCGTCGTCGGCGACCGCATCCCGCCACCGCACCGTGAGGCGGGCGGGGACGCGTCCGGTGGCTGCCGCGGTGTCGACGAGCCGCTCCAGCTCGGCGCGACTCTCCTCCGCGCTGCGCATCACGAGTCCGGCGCCGCGCACGACCGATGTCGGCAGCGCGTGCACGGCGGCGATCGCCGCCCCCATGGACTCTGCGGCTCCGCGTCCGGCGGGCACCATCGCCGCTTCGATCTGGAAGCCGGGGAGCAGTTCGGTCACGAGCGCGCGCCCTTCGCCCACCCGGGTCTCGCCGATGTAGCCGGGCGCGCGGAACGGCAGCATCGCGCGGGCGCCGTCGGTGAGGGCGCGCAGCGCCAGGGCCTCTGCCGCCAGCTCCCGCGCCGCGTCGTCGTCGTCCGCCACGCGGATCGCGAGTTCCCGGCCGTCGGCGAGAGAGGCCACGGCGGAGTCGAAGCGCCCGTCGCCGTCCGCGGTGAGCGCCCGGGTGCCCGTGACCTCCGCGCCGGGAAGTGCGGCCGTCACCGCCGCGGCTAGAGTGAATGGAGAGCGTCCCATGCCCCCAGGGTAGGTCGGCTCAGGGGCGGTCCCGCCTCCGCCACGCCCGTGAGAGAGGGAGTCGATGAGCATTCCGCGCCCGTTCTTCGACCGCGCCGCCGAACTCCGCGAGGAGGAGGGCGTGCTCGAGCGTCTCCGCGACCTCGCGACCACGCGCGTCATCGTCGTTCGGGAAGGTCGAGTGCGTGTGACGGCCTCCGCGCTGCTGCGCGTCTCCGCGGACGAGGTCGCGGACGGGACATGGGCGCTGCTCGGCCGGGATGCCGACGGAACGGCGCTCCTGCTCGCCGCGCTGCCGCCGGAGATCGATGCTCTCGACACCGCGCCCGACGAGATCTGGCTCGGGCTCCGCGACCTCGGCGGGCGCCTGGACGCGGGGGAGTCCGAGGTCCTGGTCGCCGCCGTCGCCCTGGCCGGCTGGCTCCGCGACGCCCCGTTCTGCCCCACCTGCGGCGGAGGGACGGAGCTGCGCAACGCGGGCTGGTCGCGCCGCTGCCTGCTCTGCGGACGTGAGCACTTCCCGCGGACGGATCCCGCGGTGATCGTCGCCGTCGAGAGCGCGGACGGCGGGCGACTGCTGCTCGGCGCCAACGCGAACTGGGGCGGACGCATGTATTCGTGCTTCGCCGGGTTCACGGAGGCGGGCGAAGCCCTCGAGGCCACTGTGCACCGGGAGATCGAGGAGGAGTCCGGCGTGCGCCTCTCGGCGCTGCGCTACATCTCCTCCCAGCCGTGGCCCTTCCCCCGCTCGCTCATGATCGGCTTCCGCGCCGTCGTGGAGGACGAATCGGCGGCCAGGGCCGACGGTGAGGAGATCATCGACGTGCGCTGGTTCACACGGGCGGAGATCGGTTCCGCGCTCGCCGGGGACGGCCCCGTCGGGCTGCCGGGGCCCGCTTCGATCGCGCGCGCTCTCATCGTCGACTGGTTCGAGGACCGCCCGTGAGCGCACTCGATGCCCTCGACGAGCGGCAGCGAGCGGCCGCATCGGTGCTGCGAGGACCGGTGGCGGTGCTGGCGGGGGCCGGTACGGGCAAGACCAGGGTCATCACCCACCGCATCGCGCACGGGGTGGACACCGGTGCCTATTCTCCGTCGCGTGTGATGGCGGTGACCTTCACCGCGAAGGCCGCCGGCGAGCTCCGCGGTCGCCTCCGCGCCCTGGGGATCGAGGGTGTCGCCGCTCGCACCTTCCACGCCGCCGCTCTCGCGCAGCTCAACTTCTTCTGGCCCACGCTGGCGGGGGCTCCCGCGCCGTCGATCATCGACAACAAGGTGCGCATGCTCGGCCAGGCCGCCGACGCCATCCGCCTGCGCCCTCGAACGGCGACCCTGCGCGACATCGCGTCGGAGATCGAGTGGCGGAAGGTGTCGATGATCTCGATCGACCGGTACGCCGAGCTCGGACGCCCGGTCAGCGGGGTCGACCCCACGCAGCTCGTGGAGTTGATGCGCGGCTACGAGGCGCTCAAGGACGAGCGTCACCAACTCGACTTCGAGGACGTGCTGCTCGCGTGCGCGGGGATGCTGGAGACCGAGCCGCGCGTCGCAGCTGCCGTCCACGAGCAGTACCGGCACTTCACCGTCGACGAGTTCCAAGACGTGTCGCCGCTGCAGAACCGGCTTCTGGAGCTGTGGCTGGGGGATCGTCACGACATCTGCGTCGTCGGCGACGCCAGCCAGACGATCTACTCCTTCGCCGGAGCCGACCAGCGGTTCCTGCTCGATTTCGAACGGCGGCACCCGGACGCGACCGTCGTGCGACTGGAGACCAACTATCGGTCGCAGGCTCCCATCCTGACGGCGGCGAACGCGCTCATGCGCGGTCGCCCCGGGGCGTTGGAGCTGATCCCCGCCCGGGAGCAGTTCACCGCCGAGCCGCCGACGATCACGGCCTACGACTCGGAGGCCGAGGAGGCCGCAGGCATCGCGGCCGGTGTCGCCGCCCGGATCGCCGACGGCGCCTCGCCGGCAGAGATCGCCGTGCTGTACCGGGCCCACGCGCAGTCCGCGGTGCTCCAGCAGGCGCTCGCCGCCGAAGGGATCGCCACCTCCGTGCTCGGCGGCACGCGGTTCTTCGCCATGCCGGAGGTGCGTCAGGCGATCCTCGCGCTCCGAGCTGCCGCCGTGGCGCCGACCGAGCACGGATTCCTGCCCGGGGTGCGGCGCGTGCTTCGGGAGCTGGGGCTGACCGAGGAGCCGCCGACCGCCGGGGGAGCACAGCGCGACGGCTGGGAGGCGCGTCGCGCCATCCTGCGGCTTGCCGAGGAGGCGGGTCCGGAGACGACACTCCGGTCGTTCAGCGACGAGCTCATGGCCCGTGCCAAGGATCAGCACGAGCCGACCATGCGGACGGTGACCCTCTCGACGCTGCATGCGGCGAAGGGCCTCGAGTGGCCGCATGTCTACCTCGCCGGATGGGCGGAGGGGTCTCTCCCCATCTCGTACGCGACGACGTTCGAGGCCGTCGACGAGGAGCGACGCCTCGCCTATGTCGGGATCACGCGGGCTGCGCGCACGCTGGAGCTCTCGTGGGCGCGATCGGCAGGGCGCGGCGAACGGGCGCCGTCCCGGTTCCTGGCGGAGATGGGGACGACGGGTCGCGGCACAGGCATTCTGCGCGAAACCGCACCGAACGCCACACGATCACGCCGTCCGCGCTGATCCGGCCGATGCGCGCCGGGTCGGTCGCGGCCAGGAGACGTGCGGCGACGGCGCCGGCCGACGCCACCCTGGCGAGCGTGATGCGCCCGGGGTCGCGGCCCACGAGCTGAGCGTGGATCAGCGGCCAGGCCGGGTCGCGCGCCGTGTCCTCGGAATCCCGGCAGCTCAGACACGGGGTGAGCCCGGGGGAGACGAGCGGTCCCACCGTGATGCGCGCCGGCTCGATGGCGATCGGCAGGTGCGGGCGGTCCGTCCGCAGGAACGGCGCGAACTGCACGGCCGCGGCCGCGCCGGGGACGAGGAGGACGGCGACCGTGGTCGACGCCGGTGCCTCGTCCGATGCGAGCGGGACCCCCTCGTCGGCCAGCGTCTCGCACAGCCGCCCCTCGGCGCGGGTGTCGGTGAGCCCCAGCGCGGAGACCCGGGCGGCGCGCGGACGGACGGGCTCGTCCTGCAAGGCCGG
Source organism: Microbacterium sp. K36 (assembly GCF_004794355.1). Lineage (NCBI taxonomy): Bacteria > Bacillati > Actinomycetota > Actinomycetes > Micrococcales > Microbacteriaceae > Microbacterium > Microbacterium sp. K36. Next base: position 13,973 of record NZ_SSDN01000060.1, read on the forward strand.
TTCGAGGACGGCCAGCAGTCGGCGGGCATCCTCCCGCGGTGCGCCCGCGCGATGGGCGATGACGTCGAAGGTGCTGCGCCGGAATCCTCGACGCATGCGGCTGAGCAGCCGCTCGACCCACGGCGCGGACGCGGGGATGCGGATGGCGGGGTCGTCGCCCACCTGGAGGGTCGTTCCGTCTCGCCACAGCAGCGGCAGCGCGGGGTCGAGACGGGTCAGGGTCGTCGGGGTGAGCGGCACCTCTCGATTCTGCGGATCACCGAGGGAGCGCAGGTCGATTCGACGGATCGGTGGAGAAGTCGGCGTTCCGTCCGAGGCCGGGGAGAAAGAGTGACCGTGTTCCCCGGCCCGGGTGGGACGGACTCAGACCGGACGCCCGCCTTCCGGATCGTCGCCGGCGTCGCCGTCGGGCGCCGCGTCGTCGCCTTCGGCCGGCGTCTCCCCGGAGAAGTCGTCGCCGTCCAGCAAGCGCGCGAGCGCCTCGTCGAACTCGTCCGCCTCGGGCTGCTCCCCGCGCTCGGCGGCCTGCAGACGCGTGATCAGCGCCGTCGGGTCGTCGATGTCCTCGGCGGTGGGCATGAGGTCCGGGTAGTCCCACAGAGAGTCCCGGGCGGCGACACCGACGGCATCGGTGACCGCACGCCACATGGCCGAGGCTTCACGGATGCGCCGCGGTCGGATCTTGAGCCCGACGAGCGCGCCGAGGGCGTCCTCCGCCGGACCGCCGACCGCACGCCGACGCCGCGCCGCCTCGGCGATCCTGCCGCCGTCCGGCAGCCGGGAGGTGGCATCCGCGGTGACGACGTCGACCCACCCGTCGATCGTCGCGATGAGGTTCTCCAGCCGCGCGAGGGCTTCGCGCTGCGCCTCGGTCTGCGTGGGCAGCAGGGCACCGCCCTCGATCGCCGCGCGCAGCTCCTCGGGGTTCGAGGGGTCGAGGCGGCTCGCCACATCCTCCAGAGCGTCGACGTCGACCGTGACGCCCCGGGCGAAGTCGGTGATCTGCGCCATCACATGCAGGTGCAGCCACTTGGCGTGCCGATACAGGCGGGCGTAGGCGAGCTCGCGCGTCGCCACGTAGAGGGCGATCTGATCCTCGGGGATCTCAAGCCCCTCCCCGAAAGCGGTGAGGTTCTGCGGGATCACGGCGGCCGTGCCCGCGGGCAGCACGGGGATGCCGACATCGCCGCCGGAGACGACCTCGAGGGAGAGGTTGCCGAGCACCTGCCCGAACTGGGCGGCGAACACCGAGCCGCCGAGGCCCCGCATCAGGCGTCCCGCACCCTGCACCACGCCGCGCATCTCCTCCGGCACCTGGGTGTCCAGGGCAGCCGTCAGCGCGTCGGCGATGCTGGTGGACACGGGGTCCGCGATCTCCTTCCACACCGGGAGCGTCTTCTCGACCCATTCGCCGCGGGTCATCGCCACCGGCGGGTCCGCGAGCTCGGAGATGGTGGTCGCCTCGCCCAGCCAGAGGCCGGCGAGAGCGAACGAGTCGGCCAGGGATGACCGCGAGCCGTCGCCGATGCCCTGGCCCTCGCGGTTCGCGATGTGCAGGGCCTGCCGCAGGGAGTTCTCCCACGGGTCGCCGCCGAAGGCGCCCTGAAGCTGCGCCATGATCGTCTGCATCATCGCCGGGTCGAAGGTGAAGCCGTCCATTCCCTGGAACGCGTCGCGCAGCGCCTCGGGGTCGATATCTCCGCCGCCCTGGTTCGAGAGCATCCGTCGCAGGAACTCCTGGAAGTCCTCCGGGTTCGGTTCGTTGTCTGCCATGTCGCTCGCCCTCTCAGCACGTCTGAAGCCGTGGCATCTACGCTAGTCACAGGTTTCAGTGCGCGACCCCGAAGCGGGCAGATCGCTGTACGCCGCTCGCGAACGACGGAGGATTGCTGTGGAACGACCGCGCGCAGGGAAGCTCGGACTCGGGGTCTGGGCGCTGGTGGTCGCGCTCGCCGCGCTCGCCGTCCTCACCTTCCTGCCGTCGCCGTATGTGATCCAGCGTCCCGGCCCCGTGTACGACACCCTCGGCACGGCGAAGAACGCCGACGGCGAGCAGGTCCCGCTCATCAGCGTCGAGGGGACCGAGACGTACGAGACGGGCGGCACGCTCGACCTGACGACCGTCCAGGTGGTCGGCAACCGCGAACGCACGCCCAGCTGGTTCGAGCTCGCTCTCGCGTGGATGGACGCGTCTCGGGCCGTCGTGCCGCTGGACGCGGTGTTCCCCGAGGGCGTGACCACCGAGCAGCGGGACGAGCGGAACGCGATGCTCATGGTCGACTCGCAGCACGAGGCGACGGCCGCCGCGCTGAACGAGCTCGGCTACGACACCGGCGCCGAGGTCGTCGTGGTCGATGCGGTCGAAGGGTCCCCGGCCGCCGGCCTGCTGCAGGCGGATGACGTGATCACCGCGATCGACGGCACGCCCGTCACCTCGGCGACCGCACTCCGCGAAGCCATCCAGGAGGCGGGCGGCGATCCGGTGGCACTCACGGTGCGCCGGGACGGCGACGAGCAGACGGTCGAGATCACGCCGGAGGAGCAGACGCAGGACGGCACGACGACGTGGCTGATCGGGATCACCCTGCGCACCGATTACGACTTCGAGGTCGACGTCACCATCCAGCTCGACAACGTCGGCGGCCCGAGCGCGGGGATGATGTTCGCCCTCGGGATCATCGACACCCTGACGCCGGGCGAGCTGAACGGCGGCAAGGAGGTCGCGGGCACCGGGACGATCGATGCCGAGGGGACCGTCGGCCCGATCGGCGGCATCCGCCAGAAGCTCTACGGCGCCCGTGACGCCGGCGCGGACTACTTCCTCGCGCCGGAGGCCAACTGCGACGAGGTCGTGGGGCACGTGCCGGACGGCCTGCAGGTCGTCCGCACCGCGACCCTCGACGAATCTCTCGCGGCGCTGGAGGTCATCGCCGAGGACGGCGACGTCGACGCGCTGCCGACCTGCGACGTCCCGGCCACCTGAGCCGGGGCGGGTCGTGACCCCGCCGTGACCGGTGTGACAGCCCGCCCACAGCGAGCGGTGCCTAGGATGGAGGGGTGACCTCGACCCCAGCCCAGCCCCCGGCCACGCCTCGAACCTCCCGACGCATCCTCGGAATCTCCCTGGTGATCATCGCCGCGCTCATCGCGGCGTTCTTCGTCTTCGCGTCGCTCTACACCGAATTCCTCTGGTTCGACCAGGTCGGGTTCACCGGCGTGCTCACCACGCAGTGGATCGCGACGGCGGTGATGTTCGTCGTCGGCTTCCTCGGCATGGCCGTGCCGCTGTTCGTCGTCATCCAGCTCGCGTATCGGCTCCGCCCGGTCTACGTCCGGCTGAGCTCGCAGCTCGACCGCTACCAGGAGGTCATCGAGCCGCTGCGGCGCCTGGCGATGTGGGGCATGCCCATCTTCTTCGGCCTCTTCGCGGGGTTCGCGGCGGCCGGCAACTGGAAGACGGTCTGGCTGTGGGTTAACGGCGTCGCCACCGGTGAGGTCGACCCGCAGTTCGGCGTCGACACCGGGTTCTACATGTTCGCGATGCCGTTCTACTCGATCCTCCTCGCGTTCGTCTCGGCGGTCCTGCTGCTCAGCCTTCTCGTCACCGCACTCGTGTCCTACCTCTACGGCTCGGTGCGCGTCGGCCAGGGCGAGCTGCGCATCTCGAAGCCGGCCCGCATCCAGCTCGCGGTCATCGCGGGTCTCTACCTGCTCGTGCAGGCGGCGAGCCTGTGGCTGGACCGCTACAAGACCCTCGTCGAGCCGGACGACCGGATCACCGGTGCCGCCTACACCGGCGCCAACGCGACCATCCCCGGCCTCGGCATCCTCGCGATCATCGCCGCCGTCGTCGCCATCCTCTTCTTCGTCACGGCCGTCATCGGCCGCTGGCGCTTCCCGCTCGCGGCGACCGCGCTGCTGATCGTGGCCTCGCTCGTCATCGGCATCGGCTACCCGTGGGTGGTCACCACCTTCCAGGTCAAGCCGAACCAGAACGCCTACCAGGCCGAGTACTACCAGCGGAACATCGATGGCACGAAGGAGGCCTACGGGGTCGCGGACCTGGAGACCACGGCCTTCGAGGCCGAGACCGACGCCGAGGCGGGGCAGCTCCGCGCCGACGCCGAGACCACCGCGTCGATCCGCATCATGGACCCGAAGGTCATCCCGCCGACGGTCCGTCAGCTCGAGCAGTACCGCGGGTACTACCAGTTCCAGACCACCATGGACGTCGACCGCTACGAGATCGACGGCGTGAAGCAGGACACCGTCGTCTCCGTCCGTGACCTCGACATGTCGGGCCTCGGCGACGGCGACAACTGGAACAACCGCGTCGCGGTCTATACGCACGGCTACGGCCTCGTCGCCGCTGCCGGCAACCAGCGCACGACCGACGGCGAGCCCGTCTTCCTCGAACGCGGCATCCCGACCTCGGGCTTCCTGTCCGAGCAGGGCGACTTCGAGCCGCGGGTCTACTTCGGCGAGAACTCCCCGGAGTACTCCATCGTCGGCGCCCCCGAGGGGGCCGACCCGGTCGAGATCGACTACCCGCGCGGTAAGGACGGCTCGAGCGAGACGAAGACGACGTTCTCCGGGAACGGCGGACCGAAGATCGGCGACAGCTTCACCAAGCTGCTCTACGCGCTCAAGTTCCAGTCGGAGCAGATCCTGTTCTCGAACCTCGTCAACGACGACTCGCAGATCCTGTATGACCGCGACCCGAAGACCCGCGTGCAGAAGGTCGCGCCGTACCTCGAGCTCGACAGCGACCCGTACCCGAGCGTCGTGGACGGCCGCATCGTCTGGATCGTGGACGGCTACACGACGAGCTCGACCTACCCGTACTCGACGAGCGTGAGCCTGTCCGACGCGATCGCCGACTCGAACGTGCCGACGCCGTCGCTCGCGATCGACGACATCAACTACATCCGCAACTCGGTCAAGGCCACGGTCGACGCCTACGACGGCTCGGTCACGCTGTACGCCTGGGACGAGGAGGACCCGGTCCTGAAGACCTGGCAGAAGGTCTACCCGTCCACCCTCAAGCCGATCAGCGAGATGTCCGGCGAGCTCATGAGCCACGTCCGGTACCCGACCGATCTGTTCAAGGTGCAGCGCGACATCCTCGGCATCTACCACGTCGACAAGGCCGGCTCGTTCGCCCAGCAGGACAACCGCTGGCAGACGCCGAACGACCCGCGCAGCGACGCGATGCTGCAGCCGCCGTACTACCTGACCATGCAGATGCCGGGTCAGGAAGAACCACGGTTCTCGATGTTCTCCACGTTCATCCCCGCCTCCCAGGGTGCGGGTGGCAGCCGTGACGTGCTGATGGGCTATCTCGCCGTCGACTCGGATGCCGGCGCCGAGAAGGGCGTGAAGGCCGAGGGGTACGGGCAGTTGCGCATGCTCGAGATCGACACCGACACCACTGTGCCCGGTCCCGGTCAGGTGCAGAACACCTACAACTCGGACACGGCCGTGGTGCCGCAGCTCAACCTGCTCCAGCAGGGGGAGTCCGAGGTCATCTACGGCAACCTGCTGACCCTGCCCGTCGGTGGCGGTCTGCTCTATGTCCAGCCGGTCTACGTGCAGTCGTCCGAGGGGACCCAGCTGCCGCGTCTGCAGAAGGTGCTCGTCGCCTTCGGTGACCGGGTCGCCTTCGAGAACACGCTCACCGAGGCGCTGGACACGCTGTTCGGCGGCGACTCCGGCGCGACCGGTGGTGACGACGAGGTTGAACCCACCGATCCGGGCACGACTGATCCCGACACCGGGGAGACACCGACCACGCCGACGCCGACGGATGAGCAGGCCGATGCCCTGGCGAAGGCGCAGCAGGCGCTGCTCGACCGCCAGGCGGCTCTCGCCGAGGGTGACCTGGAGAAGTTCGGCGAGGCGGACAAGCGTCTCACCGCGGCCGTCGAGAAGCTCCTGGAGCTGGAGGCCGCCGCAGAGTGATCCTGCCACGCACACGAAAGGGCACCCCCATGGGGTGCCCTTTCGTGTTCCCCGGCACGTGTGCGCCTGAAGTCGACCCGCGGCATCAGGCACTCGCGCCGCTTCAGGCGACACCCTGCACGCGAGCCTGATTCCGCGCGGGTGCCTGCGTCCGCGTGCGGCGCGCCGGGACAGGCGTTCTCGCGACAGCAGGCGGGCCGCGAGGTCAGGCGACTTCTGGGAAGGAAGCCTGAGCTGGCGCGAGTGCCTGAGTAAGCGGAGGGTTTTGTCCGGGACGGACCGTCGCGCGGGGAGGGGGTGGCGTGGGAGGGTGGAGGAAAACAGGGAGGGTGTCGTGGCTGAGCGCATCGTTGTGGGAGTGGTGGACACGTCGGCGGGACGACGAGCACTGGAATGGGCCGCGCATCGCGCCCGGTCGAGGAAGGCCTCTCTGCTCCTCGCGAGCGTCGTCGGGGGAGCGGTCGGCGCCGTCGGGGAGGGCCCCGTGGTGGACGCCGCGATCGCGGCTGCGCGGAGTCTGCTGGAGGAGCACGCGGAGACGCTGAAGGATCAGGGCCTGGATGTCGACCTCGTCGTGCTCCGCGGCGACCCGGTCCGACAGCTCGTGTCGACCACCGCGGGCGCGAACCTCCTCGTGATCGGAAGCGACTTCCGTCCCGATGACGCGGACAGCCCTCGGCGCGGGGCCCACGGGCTGCGCATCGTCGCCGACTCCTCCTGCCCCGTCGTGGTGATCCCCGACATCGAGACGAGCGACCGTCGCGGTGTGGTCGTCGGGGTGGACGGGTCTCCGATCTCGGAAGCCGCCGTCGCCTTCGCCGCTGCCGAGGCCGACCGCCTCGGCGAGCCCCTCGTCGCGGTGACGGTATGGACTCCCGTCCCCCTCCCGCGCGGAGCGAGGTCGTATCCCGAGCAGTACCTCTCCTCCATGCAGGAGCTGTCCGAGGAGACTCTCGCCGTCGCTCTCGGCGGATTGCGCCAGACTTATCCGGATCTCGAGCTCCAGCCCCGGGTCGAACGCGGATACCCGTCCGAGGTCATCAACCGTGCGGCCGCCACCGCGAGCCTCGCCGTGGTCGGATCGCACGGACGAGGGGCGGTCGCCCGCTTCCTGCTGGGCTCCATCAGTCATGAGGTCCTCGCGGCCCTCGCGGCGCCCACCGCCGTCGTGCGCTGACGGGGGCCGCAGGCCTAGAGCGGGCTGGTCAGCACCTCGTGGAGCACGCGGCGGCTGTCATCACCGCCCGGCCCTGACCCGTCGGAGAGAGTCACCAGGGCCTTCCAGAGCGCCCAGCCGCGAGCACGTCGCCAGGTCGCGGCGTCCAGGTCGACGGCGTCGTGGAACGCATCACGCGCCTCTCCCTCGAAGTACGTCCACGCCATGACGAGGTCGCAGGCCGGATCGCCGACGCCGCAGGTGCCGAAGTCGATCATCGCCGACAGGCGGCCGTCGCTGACGAGCAGGTTGCCGACGGCGACGTCGCCGTGGAACCAGACCGGCGCGGACTCCCACGCGCTGCTCGTCGCGGCGAGCCAGACGCTCCGGCAGAGTTCCGCGTCCACCGTGCCGTCCAGCCGCTGGAGCGCGGCGTGGACCGCATCGCTGTAGACGCTCGGATGCGAACCGCGGAAGAACGAGTGCCGACCGGCCGCCGAACCCGCGTCCACGGGTAGGGACCTCAAGGTGCGGAGAACTGTCCCGAGATCGACGGCGAGGCGAACGCGATCGAGCCCCGCGGCGCGCTCGACGGTGTCGCCGTCGATCCACCGGCGGATCGACCACGGCAACGGGTAGCCCCGGCCGGGTTCCCCCAGCGCCACGACGGAGGGAACCGCGACGGGGAGCCTTCCGTCGAGGAACTCGAGCGCCCTGCTCTCCTTCTGCACGGCCGCGGCGTAGGCCTCGGCACGAGGAAGTCGAACCGACAACTCGTCACCGAGCCGGAACGTCCTGTTGTCCCACCCCTGACGCGCCACGGCTCGGACGGGCAGGTGCGCCCAGCGGGGGAACTGCTCCGCGACGAGGTCGGCGACGAGTCGCTCATCGATGTCGACCGGTCGGCTCACCCCTCGATTCTCGCAGACGACGGCTCGACAGGCCTCCGAGCACCGGGATGGGGCGCACGCGCTAACGGCGGGACGAGGAGAACAGCCGGGGCCCTCGTCGTGACCGTGGCTCGTGAAGCCGTAGAACGCCGGGAGGAGTAGGAAGACGATCGACGCGACGAGCGGGTGTACGGCGACGCCGAGGACCCCGGCGGCGAGGTACAGGGCGACTCCGATGAGCGCGCGGGCGCTCGTGGGCGAAGGAGGAGTCGTCGACGCCTTCCTGCGTGAGGTCGGGGTGACGAGCCAGGTACGAGAAGAAGAGCAGGTCTCCATCCTCGTCACCCCGCGCCCTCCGGGTCACGCCGCCGTCGAAGTACGAGCCGGGTGCAGCACGACCTTCGTCCAGCCGTCGTCTCGGTTGTCGAAGTGCTCGTACGCCTGCGGTGCCTCTTCGAGCGGCAGATCGTGGCTGACCACGCGGGAGGGCGTCGCCTTGCCGCCGGCGATGAGGTCGCGCAGTCGTCGGTTGTACTTCTTCACCGGACATTGACCGCTTCCGAGCTTCTGGCCGCGGAACCAGAACTCCCCGAAGTCGAAGGCGAGCTTGCCCTGCTTGGCCAGTTCATCCGATGCGCCGGGGTCCTGCGGGATGAACACGCCGACGACGCCGATCTCGCCCGTGAACCGCACCGACTTCACGAGGCGGTTCAGGGTGAGGGTCGGGTCCTCGGTGCCGCTCGGATCGTGGGCCTGATAGCCGACGCATTCGCAGCCGTTGTCGGCGCCCAGGCCCATCGTCATCTCGTTGACCGCCTCGACGGGGTCCACCGCGGAGTCGTCGATCGCGATCGCGCCCAGCTCCTCGATCTTGCGCAGGCGGTCGGGATGCCGATCCACGACCATGACCCTTCCGGCCCCCTTGAGGATCGCGGAGTAGGCGGCCATGTAGCCGACGGGGCCCGCGCCGTAGATGACGGTCTGGTCCCCGGGCTTCACGTGGGCGAGCTCCGTGGCGTGATAGCCGGTGGGGAAGATGTCCGCGAGCATCACGTAGTCGTTCTGCTTCTCTTCGGCGTCCTCTCCCAGGCGGAGGCAGTTGAAGTCGCCCCACGGCACCCGGAGGAGCTCTGCCTGACCACCAGCCCACGGCCCCATGTCGGCGAAGCCATAGGCGGCTCCCGCCCACTCCGGGACGGGCTGCGCGGTGAGACAGTAGTTGGTGAACCCCCGCTCGCAGTTCTTGCAGTGCCCGCAGGCGACGTTGAAGGGCAGCGCGACGTAGTCGCCGACCTTCACCTTGTCGACGCCCTCGCCGACCTCGATCACCTCGCCGAGGTTCTCATGGCCGAACCATCGGCCGGTCTCGAAACTCGTCCGGCCCTCGTACATGTGCAGGTCCGAGCCGCAGATGTTCGTCGTGGTGATGCGCACGAGCACGTCGGTGGGGCGTTCGAGACGGGCATCCGGTACGTCGGTGACGCTGACCGTATGCGGGCCTTCGTACACTACTGCTCTCATGTCCTCTTCCTTTCAGCGATGTGAAACGTCGATGGAGTGTCGCAGTGAGGAGCGCTGGTCAGGCCATGTCGTTTCGGCTCAGTCTGTGAGCCGGGCCATCGTGGCTCCGCGACGGTGCGCGAACGGAGGGCCTTCCCAGATTCAGGGCGGGGGAGGACAATGCGGGAAGCGCAGGGGGAGAGTGTCGGCCTGCGCGGAAGCCAGATATGCGGAAGGCCCTCCGGCCTGGGATTTCTCCCGGCCAGAGGGCCTTCCATTTGTTGCGGGGACAGGATTTGAACCTGCGACCTCCGGGTTATGAGCCCGGCGAGCTACCGAACTGCTCCACCCCGCGGCACAAGAGATAACTTATCACGGATCCGGGGAGCCGTCGAATCGAGCGCGACGTCGGAGGGTGCGAGAGGATGGCGTCATGTCTGAGAACACTGCCGTGCCCGTCGCCGTGTGCCAGTTCGCCCCCACCGATTCGCGCGAGCACAACAGGGAGCGGATCGCCGAGCTCGCCGCAGAGGCCGCGCGGCTCGGGGCGAAGCTGATCGTGTTCCCGGAGTACTCGAGCTTCTTCGTCGACCCGATGGACGAGCGCCTGGCGGCGAACGCGGAGCACCTGGACGGCGAGTTCGTGACCGGACTGATCGGTCTGGCCGCGGAGCTCGCCGTCGTCATCGTCGCGGGCGTCACGGAGAAGGCCTCGGACGAGGGACGCGTGCGCAACACGGTCGTCGCCGTGCGCGGCGACGGCATCCTCGCGGTCTACCGCAAGCAGCACCTCTACGACGCGTTCGGCCAGACCGAGTCGGACTGGGTGGAGCCGGGAGAGATCGGCGAGCCCGCGGTGTTCGAGGTCGGCGGACTGCGCTTCGGACTGATGACCTGTTACGACCTGCGGTTCCCCGAGCTGTCGCGGCTTCTCGCGGTCGCCGGCGCCGAGGCGCTCGTGGTGCCGGCGGAGTGGGTGCGCGGACCGCTCAAGGAGCAGCACTGGACCACCCTGCTCGCGGCGCGGGCCATCGAGAACACGGTGTTCGTGATCGCCGCAGACCACCCGGCGCCGATCGGCGTGGGGCACTCGCGCATCGTCGACCCGCAGGGGGTCGTCCGCGCGGGCATCGGGCCGGAGCCGGGAGTGGCGCTCGGCGTGGTCGACGGCGCGGCGATCGCCCGCGTCCGTGCGACGAACCCCTCGCTGCGCGCGCGACGCTACGCCGTGGTCCCGCGCTGACCGGACCCGCTCACGCGTTCAGGCCGGCGAGGCGCGCCGCCGCCTCCTCGAGGACATCGATGCGCTTGCACGCCGCGAACCGTACGAGCCCCGCGTACGCCGAGCGCTGCGCGGGGGAGACGAAGGCGGTGAGGGGGATCGCCACGACTCCGGCGCGTTCCGGAAGCGCGCGGCAGAAGTCCGCCGCATCCGTGCCGCCGAGGGCCGTCGCATCGGCCACCGTGAAGTAGCCGCCCTGCGGTGCGTGGACCGTGAAGCCGGCTGCGCGAAGACCGTCGCCGAGGATCGCGTGCTTGCGGGCGAGCGCGGCAGCGGCATCCGTGAAGAACGCGTCGTCGAGGCGGAGCCCGACGGCGACGGCGGGCTGGAACGGAGCGCCGTTGACGTAGGTGAGGTACTGCTTGACGGTCAGAACCGCCGTGATGAGCGCGGCGGGGCCGTGCACCCAGCCGATCTTCCACCCCGTGGTCGAGAAGGTCTTCCCCGCCGACGAGATGGTGAGGGTCCGCTCCGCAGCACCGGGCAGGGTGGCGATCGGGATGTGCGGGGTGTGGAAGGTGAGGTGCTCGTAGACCTCGTCGGTGACGATCACGGCGTCGTGCCGCGCGGCCAGGCGCACCACCTCGCGGCGCACCTCCTCGTCGAAGACGGCTCCAGTGGGGTTGTGCGGGTCGTTGACGAGGATGATCCTGGTCCGGTCCGTGACGGCCGCCGCCAACTGATCCAGGTCGGGCTGGAAATCGGGGGTCCGCAGGGGCACCGTCCGGAGCCGAGCACCCGCGAGCGCCACCGCCGCGGCGTACGAGTCGTAGTAGGGCTCGAAGACGACGACCTCGTCCTCCGGCCCGTCGATGAGGGCGAGCAGGGTCGCGGTGAGGGCCTCGGTGGCGCCGGCCGTCACGATGACCTCGGAGTCCGGGTCGACCGTGAGACCGTAGAAGCGCTGCTGATGCTCCGCGATGGCCAGAAGCAGATCGGGGAACCCGCGCCCCGGCGGGTACTGGTTGAGGCCGTCGGCGATCGCGCCGCGTGCGGCGCTGAGCACCGCTTCCGGGCCGTCCTCGTCCGGGAAGCCCTGGCCCAGATTGATCGAGCCGGTTCGGACCGCGGCGGCGGACATCTCTGCGAAGATGGTGGGCGCGACGGAACCGTCCGCGTCGAGCAGACCGGCACCGGCCGCCGTGCGACGCCATGCGCCGGGGATGACACTCATGAAGAACAGGCTAAGGCCATAGCTGAAACTCAAGCTCGGCATAAGGAACGCACAGGGATGCGGGGCATCCTGGAGGAGCGTTGAAGGAGCACACCATGAACCAGGACAACCCGCAGGACCGCCCGGCACCGGCGTCGGACGACGCCGTGTCGGCCGCACAGAACCCCCAGACCCCGGAGACCGCGTCCGGTGCGTCGTCTCCGGCCGCCGACGGTACCCCCGTGGCCCCGGCTGCTTCCGCACCGGTCGCCCCGCAGGGGCATCACATGCCGCCGACGTTCGCATCGCACGCCGCCGGCACGCCGACGGTGGCACCCGTGCCGCACGGGCTGGCC
>NZ_SSDN01000061.1:0-9978 GCF_004794355.1 Microbacterium sp. K36
CGTTGTACCGCGGACGCTCGGCGCGGTCGTCGAACCGGCCGCCACCGGCGCGGTCGTCGCGGCGGTGCGGGGCCTCGCGACGCCCGGACTCCGCCCGGTTGCGGATGCTGCGAGCCTCGTCGCGACCGGCGCGCTCCTGCGCGTTCCAGCGGCGCTTCGGAGCACCGGACTCGGTCTCCTCCGGGCGGTAGCCGCGGTGCCCGGGGCTGCGGCTCCCGGGGCGACGGTCGTACCCGCCGGTCGCGCGGCCCTCGCGGTCGTCGCGCGCGGGACGCTCGTCGCGAGCCGTGTCCCGACCGCCGGCCGGACGGTGGCGGTCGTGGAACGAGGTCTTCTTGGCGCCGTAGCGCGGCTCGAAGTTCGCGGCGGCGCGACCGCCGCGGGGCTTGTGGTTCTTGGGCATTCGGGTGTCCTTCTTGCGTTCTCGCACGAGAACAGCGCTGCGCGCACGCGCGAGCACTCCGATCCAGCGGAGTCCGGACGATCTGCGGCCGGGGCCATTCCTGTGATGGTTGATTCGCGTCGATCGACGCGCACCATCGGCCCCTGGACTCACACTTCACACACTGAAAAACGTCCGCGCCCTGCGCGGGTGTCCGAAGCCGACCGTCACAGTCTACCCGGCATCCCTGGGAGACCCCCGCACTCCGGCGGCCTGCGGCACTACGATGTCGAGGTGAACTCCGTCTCTCCCACCGGCACCCAGGTCCATCTCCGTCTCGGCGACGTGACCGCGCAGATCGCCCAGGTCGGCGCCTCTCTCCGTGCCCTCCGGATCGGCGAGGTCGATCTCATCTCCCCGTATCCGCTCGACATCCCGACGCCGTCGTGCTCGGGCGTCGTGCTGACGCCCTGGCCCAACCGGGTGCGCGACGGCCGCTGGGACGACGAGGGCACCGTGCGCCAGCTCGCGATCACCGAGCCGAAGACGGACAACGCCAGTCACGGCCTGCTGCGCTTCACGGCGTATGCGATCGAGCAGACGGAAGGGGCAGCGACGCTGCGGGCGACCGTCTTCCCGCAGACCGGCTACCCGTACCTGATCGAGACGTCCGTCGCGTATGTCCTCACCGCGGACGGCATCGCGGTCACGCACACGCTCACCAACTGGTCCGACTCCCCCGCGCCCGTCGCGGTCGGCACACACCCGTTCCCCACGATCGGCGATGTCGACCCGCACGACCTCGTCCTCCGCGTGCCCGCCCGCACCGCCTTCGAGACGGATGACCGCATGCTCCCGATCGGCACCCGTCCCGCCGATCCCGAGCTGCTCGGGGGCATCCGCGTCGGCGACGTCTCGCTCGACACCGGGTTCACCGACCTCGAGCGCGACCCGGACGGCCGGGTGCGGCACACCCTCACCGCGCCCGACGGCCGGACCGTCACGCTCTGGCAGGGCGACGGCTTCGACTTCGTGCAGGTGTACACGGCGACGAACTATCCCGGCACGCCGCTCGCCGTCGCGATCGAGCCGATGACCGCTCCGGCTGATGCGCTCAACAGCGGCCGCGGCCTGCGTCGTCTCGCTCCCGGCGAGACCTGGACCCTGGAGTGGGGCCTCACCTTCGCCTGACCGCGGTTCACAACTCCGGAGAACCGACGCCGAAAGGCCCCGATCCTCGTCCTGCGGACGGGACCGGGGCCTTTCTCCTGAGTTGTGAACGCGCGGCTACTCGCCGTGCTGCTCCCGGAGCTCCCGGCGGCTGACCGGCGTGCCGTCCGCGTGCACCGGGACGGGTCCCGCGTCGGCCTGCGGGTCGTCCTTCCGCGCCCGGCGGCGTTCCCGCGCCCCCTCGACGAGGTTGTACAGGGTCGGTAGCACGATGAGCGTCAGCACCGTGGAGGAGACGAGTCCGCCGATCACCACGATCGCCAGCGGCTGCGAGATGAAGCCGCCGTGCCCGGTGATCCCGAGCGCCATCGGGGTGAGGGCGAGGATGGTGGCCAGCGCGGTCATGAGGATCGGGCGCAGACGCTTCTCCCCTCCCGCCATCACCGCCTCCGCGGTCGACAGCCCCTTCTCCCGGTACTGGTTCACGAGGTCGACGAGCACGATCGCGTTCGTCACCACGATGCCGATAAGCATCAGCACGCCGATCAGCGAGGCCACGCCCAGCGGTACGCCCGTGATGATCTGCAGCAGGATGGCGCCGGTCGCCGCGAACGGCACCGAGATCAGCAGCAGCAGCGGCTGACGCAGCGACTTGAACGTCGCCACCATCACCACGTACACGATGAGGATCGCGGCGAGCATGGCCAGGCCGAGCTGCGCGAACGAGTCGGCCTGCTGCGAGGCGACGCCGCCGACCTCGGCCGAGGCGCCGTCCGGCAGGTCCGCCGCGGCGAGCGCCTCGGTGACCGACTGGGTGGCGACCGCGAGGTTGTCCGATGCGGGCGGCACGGTGACGGTCGCGGTGCGGCGTCCCTGCTCGGTGGTGATCGAGGTGGGACCGTTGCGCTGCTCGACGGTCGCGATGTCCTGCAGCGGCACGATGCCGGCCGCGGTGGGGATCGCGAGCTGCTGGAGGGCGGCGACGGTCGTCGGCGGCTCGGGGTTGACGAGGTACACGGTGAGGGCGGTGTCGTCGATCTCGACCGAGCCGATCTGCTGCGGACGCATCGTGTTCGACACGATCGACCCGACCGCGACCTCGGACAGGCCGACCTGGGCGGCGGCTTCGCGATCCACGACCACGGCGATGTACGGTAGCGCCTCGGCGAGGTTGTCGGTCACCTGCCCGATGCCCTCGCGCCCGTCGAGCTCGTCCACCACGGCGGAGGTGGCGGTGGCGAGGTCGTCACCGCTCGCGGCCGACACGGTGATCTCGATGTCGCTGGAGCCGAAGCCGGCGGACGCCGCGACGGCGACCTCGCCGACCTCGTCGCCGAGGCCGTCGATCGCGTCCTGCACCTCGGCGCGCAGCTTCTCCTGGTCGGCGTCGCCGTCGGTGAGGACGGAGTAGGTGATCCCGGCACCGCCGGAGAACGCGTCACGCAGCGCGGAGCCGCTCGACCCGATGGAGGCCTGCACGTGCTCGATGCCGTCGATGTCGAGGAGGGCCTCCTCGACGGGGACGGCGGCGTCGGACTTCGCCTGCAGGCTCGCGGTCGGCCCGAGGTCCTGCGTCACGGTCATGGTGTTCTGACCGGAGTCGCTGAGGAAGTTCACCTTCATCAGCGGGGCGGCGGCGAGGGTCCCGGCGAGGACCACCACCGCGAGCGCGACGGTGATGCCCGAGTGCTTCAGCGTCCAGCCGAGGATGGGCCGGTAGCCGCGCTGCAGCCGCGTCGGCGGGGCGGCCGGGTCCTCCGGGTCGATCGCGTTCCCCTGGTCGTCGAGGAGCGGCTTGCCGGGCTTGAGGAACCAGTACGCGAGCACCGGCACGATCGTCAGGGCCACGAAGAGCGACGCGACCATGGCGATGGTGACCGTCATCGCGAACGGACGGAACAGCTCGCCCACCATGTCGCCCACGAACACGATCGGCAGGAACACCGCCACTGTCGTGATGGTCGACGCGGTGATGGCGGCGGCGACCTCGCGCACGGCGAGACGGATCGCGTCGCCCTTGTCCGCGTCGCCCACGTAGTGGCGCTTGATGTTCTCGATCACGACGATCGAGTCGTCGACCACGCGGCCGATCGCGATCGTGAGCGCCCCGAGGGTCAGCACGTTGAGCGAGTAGCCGAACGCCTGCAGCCCGATGAACGTGATGAGCACGGACGTCGGGATCGAGATCGCGGTGACCAGGGTCGAGCGCACCGACATGAGGAACACGAGGATCACGAGCACGGCCATCACGAGGCCGAGCAGCCCCTCCGTGGCGAGGGTGTCGATGGACTGCACGATGAACGGCGCCTGGTCGAACACGACCGTGAACTCCGCGTCGGGGAGTGCCTCCCCGATCTCGTCGAGGGCCGCGATGACCCCCTGCGACACCTCGACCGTGTTGGCGGCGGGGAGCTTCGTGATGGAGATCGAGAGGGCGTCCTCGCCGTCGACCCGGGAGATCGAGGTCACCGGGTCGGACACCTGGGCCACCGTCGCGACGTCGCCGATGGTGACCGCGGTGCCGACGAGCGGCAGGGCGGCGATCTCGTCGACCGAGGTGATCTTCGCTCCGGTCTGCACCGTGAGGGTCTCGCCGTCCTCGGTGATCTCGCCACCGGGGAAGAGCGTGCCGTTCTGCTGCAGCGCCGTGCTGATCGCCTCGCTGCTCTGCCCGGCGGCGGCGAGCTTCGCGAGGTCGGGGGTGATGGTGATGCGCTGTCCGACGCCGCCGACGATCTCGGCCGCGTTCACCCCGTCGACGTCCTCCAGATCGGGGATCGCGACGCTCTCGAGCTGCGCCTGGGCGTTGTCCGCGTCGTCGAAGCCGGTGACCGCCACCTGGATCACCGGGAAGTCGTCGATCGAGACCGAGAGCACCTGCGGCGTGACGTCCTCCGGGAGCTGCGAGGAGATCCGGTTGATCGCCTGCTGGATCTTCTGCTCCGCGGTCGCGAGGTTCGTGCCGTACGAGAACATCGCCTGCACGATGGACGCATTGGTCGTGCTCGTCGCGGTCGTCGACTCCAGGTCGGGCACGCCCTGGATGGCCGACTCGATCGGCGTCGAGACGTCGTTCTCGACCACCTCGGGCGAGGCGCCGGGGTACGTGGTCATGACCACGAGCGCCGGCAGCTCGAGCGACGGGATGAGCTCCTGCTTGAGGTTGGTCAGCGCGAGCCCGCCGAACACCGCGGCGACGATCGTCACGAGCGCGATGAGGGCGCGGTTCTTCAGGCTGAGGATGGCGAGTTTCGACAAGGCGGGGTCCTCGGTGTCAGGGGGTGGCGGTCGCTGCGGATGGGAGGGAGAGAGGTTCTCCGAGGATCCGCGCCAGTGCGGATTCGAGGAAGGACTGTTCGAGATCGACGTCGCGGATCTGCGTGCTCCACATGACGCCGTCGATGAAGATCATCGCCGCTCGAGCCCGGTCGGCGCCATAGGTCGGCTCCAGGAGGTCGACGAGACGGTCCGACAGGTGGCGGGCGAGCTCGCGCAGACGCGGATCGTGGACGGCTGCCGTGACCACCGCTCGATCCGCCTGCACCGCGTGTCCGTCGTGGATGCTGTCGTGGACGAGCGCGGCGATGACGTCGGCCCCGGCTCCGCGTTCGGCGAGGGTCTGCCGCACCCCGTCGAGCCGGCATTCGATCTCGTCCGCGAGGGCCCGGAAGGCGGCGCCGCGCAGGTCGTCGAGGGTGTCGAAGTACTGGGTGGTCGCCCCGAGCGGCACTCCGGCGCGGGCGGCGACCATGCGGTGCGTGATGGCGTCGGCCCCGACCTCGACGATCAGCTCGGCGGTCGCGGTGACGATCTCCCGGCGGCGCGCTTCGGGATCACGCCGCCGACGTGCGCTCTCCGCCATCGCTCACCCCCTGGACATCCGTACATGTACGTTTGTACATTCGCTCCGGTGTGAACTCCCTGAGAGCCCCACCCGGCTTCCCCTTCTCTCCCGGTGCGGGCTCGATTCCGCGCCCCGCACGCCCGTTCGCGGCCCCCTTTCGCACCCGCACGGGACCGGAGGAGGGGCATGAAGCTAGAGCGCAGCCCCCAGCGCGAGCCCCAGTCCCGCGGCGAGCAGACCGAGCACGAGCATGCCGACCGCGTCGAACACCGCGGCGCCGCGCTCGCCGTCCCGCCACAGCGCGACCGCATCGAGCATCGCGGTGCTGAAGGTCGTGTAACCCCCGAGCAGACCGGCCCCGAGCACGAAGGCCGTGTCGGGCAGCGCCGTCGTCACGAGCCCCAAGGCGAAGGAGCCGGTGAGGTTGACGACGAGGATCCCCCACGGGAACCGTCGGCCGGCGAGCCGGGAGACGCCGAGGTCGACGAGATAGCGCAGGACGGCGCCGACGCCCCCGGCGAGCGCGGCCGCGAGGAACAGCAGCGGACTCACGACGCCCCTCCCCGGCGCGGGCGCCCCAGTCGGACCCCTGCCGCGGCCGCGAGAAGACCGAGGACGAGGCTGCCCACGGCATATGCGGCGGCGAGGAGCGGAGCCGACCCCCACAGGGCCAGTGTCCCGGTCATGAAGGCGCTGTAGGTCGTGAAGCCGCCGAGGACGCCGGTGCCCAGCAGCAGCCGCAGCTCCGCGGAGGCCGGGAGCCGGGCCGCCACGACACCGATGAGCAGGGCTCCGAGCACGTTCGCGAGCAGCACCGCGAGGGGGAACCCGCCCGGGTCGTCGACGACGAGCCCGAGGCCCAGACGCGCTGCGGTGCCGAGCGTGCCGCCGAGCGCGACGAGCAGGACACGACGGAGACTCACGCTGGCCACTGTAGTCGCCGCATGACAGCGCGACCGCCGGATGTCAAGGCGTTGGGGTGGGGGCGGGGAGAGGCGTTGACTGTCGGAATGAAGCCCCTCTGGAAGGTCGACCAGGACGCACCCCACGGCACTGCCTTCGATCCCGGCGCGCAGCACGACGTGCTGATCGTGGGGGCGGGGCTCACCGGCCTCTCGACCGCGGTGCTCCTGACCCGCGCCGGACTCGACGTCGTGGTCGTCGACGCGGGGGACGTGGCGGAGCTCTCGACCGGTGGCAACACCGGCAAGCTCTCCCTGCTCCAGGGGCAGCAGCTCGCCACGATCCGCGCGCACCATCCGGCGGCGCTCGTCCAGGCGTACGTCGACGCCAACCGGGCCGGCATGGAGTGGCTCACCGGTTTCGCCGACACCGCCGGCCTGAGCTACACCGAGCGCACGGACCACACCTACGCCCAGGGCCCGGACGGGCTCGAGGCGGTGAGAGCCCAGCATGCCGCCGCGCGGGAGGCGGGACTGCCGACGCGTCTGCTCACCGCGGGAGAGCTGTCGACGCCGTTCCCCGTCGCGGGCGCGGTCGCGCTCGATTCCCAGGTGACGATCGACCCGGTCGCCGTCGCAGACGCGCTCGCGAAGGAGTTCCTCGCCGGGGGCGGCACGCTGCACACCGGCGTCCGCGTGATCGGCGCGCACGCCCTCCCGGAGCCGCGGGTGGAGACGACGGCGGGCCCGATGTTCGCCGAGCACATCGTCCTCGCGACGGGGACCCCGATCCTCGACCGCGGCCTGTACTTCTCCAAGGTCGCCGGGATGCGGTCGTACTGCGTCTCGTTCCGGGTCTCCGGCGGCGTGCCGGAGGGGACGTTCATCTCCGCCGACGGCCCGACGCGGTCCATCCGACCGGTGTCCGCCGCCGACGGTCCAGCCGGCACGGCGCAGCTCGTGGTCGGCGGCAACGGTCATCCCGTGGGCCGCTCGGACGGCGAGACCGCGGCGATCGACGACCTCGTGGACTGGACCCGCCTGCACTTCCCGGATGCGGAGGAGACGCACCGCTGGTCCGCGCAGGACTACCAGTCGCACAACCTCATCCCCTTCGTCGGCGCCCTGCCGCGCGGCCTCGGGCGCATCCGCATCGCCACCGGCTACGCGAAGTGGGGGCTGTCGAACGCGCCCGCCGCGGCGCTGCGACTCACGGAGGAGATCATCGGGACGAAGCGCCGCGAGCGTCCGTCCTGGATGCTGCGCCTCGGCACCCGACTCACCGTCCCCGCCGATCTCGCACGCGGGGCCGTCGAGGGCGCGAAGGTGGCCGCCGCCGCCACGAAGGGCTGGGTCGAGGCCGAGACCACGCCGGTCCCCGTGCCGCAGCCCGCGGAGGGCGAGGGCGTCGTGGCGAATCGCGGCGGTCGCCCGGTCGCCATCTCCACGGTCGACGGCGTGACCAGGGCCGTCAGTGCCGTCTGCACGCACCTGGGCGGCGTCCTCGACTGGAACGACGCCGAGTGCACGTGGGACTGCCCGCTGCACGCCTCGCGGTTCGCCGCGGACGGCACGCGCATCGAGGGACCGGCGCTGAACGATCTCCCGGAGGTGCCACGGACGGTCGGCGGCTCCTGACTCAGGTCCGGGCCGGCGGAGCGTCCCATCCCTGCTGCGGGCTGTCGCAGTCCTCGCGGAACACGTACTGCGACACGAGC
Organism: Microbacterium sp. K36; assembly: GCF_004794355.1. Classification (NCBI taxonomy): domain Bacteria; kingdom Bacillati; phylum Actinomycetota; class Actinomycetes; order Micrococcales; family Microbacteriaceae; genus Microbacterium; species Microbacterium sp. K36. Next base: position 8,017 of record NZ_SSDN01000061.1, read on the forward strand.
TTGCGCTGACTGCTGGACCAGTCGATCGCAGGGCGGCGCTGCTCCGGCGGCAGGTAGCCGAGCCGGTAGACGGCCATGAGCTCGAGATCGTCGGGCACCCGAAGCAGCCGCACGATCTCGTCCCAGCGCCCCGGCACCTCCATCGGGAACGAGATGAACTGGATGCCCATGCCCAACTCGACCGTGGTCAGCCAGACGTTCTCCATGGCCGCCCCCATGCTGAACACGGAGTAGAACGACGACAGCTGCCCGGGCCGGTACTCGCTGCGGTCGAGCATGACGCCCAGGAGCAGCGGCGATCCGGCGACGAGCTTGCGGTTCTCCGAGCCCAGCGTCTTCGGCACGCCGAACGTGTTCATGAGCGTCTGACCGCGCTTGGTGAACACCTGGGATGTGAAGGGCCGAAGCGGCGCGGGGAGCTTGTCGAACAGCATGCCGCTGCGCTTCTCCTCCATCTCCTCCTGGCTGAAGCGGAAGTACGGCTTGTACCGCTCGAAGAACGTGCCGTTCGACATGGCCTCCGTCATGCTCTCGCCAGAGATGCGCGCGATCTCGTCGATCGTGTCCCTGTTCTCGATCACGACGAAGCGCCACGGCTGGCTGTTGAGCTGCGAGGGTGCGCGGCCGGCCGCTTCCAGGAGGATGCGCTGGTGCTCCTCGGAGACCGGGTCGGGCAGGAACGCTCCGTTGGTGGTCTTGCGGCGGCGGATGGCGTCGAGGAGTTCCATGCGGTCACTTCCGGTCGGAGGGGAGGCGCGAGACCACGAGGCCCGCGAGGACGAAGGGGGCTGCCGTGAGGGCGACGAGCGGGTGCCGCCGGGTGTGCGTCCCGGCGTAGGGGATCGCGGCCAGGGGGGCGGCGGCGGGGAGGAGGGCCAGGGCGGCGCGCCGGGTGCGCGGCGTGCCGGTGGCGAGACCGGCGACGATGGCGAGTCCCGTCGTCGCGCAGGTGAGGATGTAGAGGGCGTGGTGCACCCAGCGGAAGCGGCGCGTGTCGATGAGCCGGGCCGCCACCGCGGCGCCGAGGGCGCAGTTCGCCACATAGGCCGCCGCCGCCGCCGCGAAGGCTCCGGACGCGGGGCGGTCGTCGCGCCCCCGCTTCCGTCGCCCCGTCATGGCACGACCCTACGCCCTCCCCTCCTCCCCCGATCCACCCCCTTGCGTGCGAGCCACCCCCTTGAGTACGACCGCAGCGGGGTGGGTCGCACGCAAGGGGGTGGCTCGACAGATCAGAGGGAGGCTTCCGCGTAGATGCGGAGCGCGTCGCGGACGAACTCCGCGCCGTGCGTCCCACCCGCGGACGTCGCGTAGTTCGCGCCGAAGCGCGGGTCTGCGACGTACATCTCGCCGAGTCCGATGACGTAGGCCTTGGCGCCCGCGTCCGGTCCCTGCCGGCGCGCGGCGGCCGGAGTGCCCGGTATGCCCGTGAGCCAGGCCACGTGACGGCGCGCCAGCTCCTGCGCCTCAGCGGATGCGGGATCGATGCCGCTCTCCGCCGCAGCGATCCAGTCGCGTCCGAGGTCGGACACGCGCTGCTGCCACTCGGCGCGCTCGGCGTCGCTCATCCCGCGCCACCAGCGGTCGCCGTCGGCGTAGGCCTTCTTCCCCCAGCGGTCCTCGACCTCCTGCTTGTACTGCGTGTGGTCGAAGCCGTCGAACATGTTCTCTGCCATGAGGTTCTCACCTCCTCTCAATGCCGTGATGGTGGATTCGACCGACGCGATCTGCCGCGCCAGCCTGGTCTGCTCCTCGCGCAGCAGCGCGAGGTGGGTCTCGAGCGCCGACGCCTCCGCCGCTGCCTGGTTCCCCAAGCCCTCGCCCGAGGTCCCCGAGCCCCCGCCCCGGGCCCCTGAGCCTCCGCCCTGAGTCCCTGAGCCTCCGCCCTGAGTCCCTGAGCCTCCGCCCTGGGTCCCTGAGCCTGTCGAAGGGCCCAGCACCTCACCGATCTGCGGGAGTCCGAGA